>JAZQBW010000130.1:0-18931 GCA_045545895.1 Faecalimonas sp. | reverse complement strand
CTCACTGTTGCATTATTTTCTATGATATAATATGCAATTTCAACTGCTCTTTCCTCGATATATTCCTTCATAAAAATCCCCACATAGTTTGCATTTTTTACAATCTATGTGGGGAAATCCTTCATTATGCCGATTATTCTTCTTTTTCCGTACTCTCTACCAACTTGCCATTTTCAATTAAAAATTCTGCCACCTTATCTCTGAGGAACATTTTTTGAAGTTCCTCTTTTCCAAATGCTTCCTCACATTGTTCGGCATTTTCAAAACCATTGGTTTTTGCATATTCTTTCAGTGTTGCTTTATATTCGTCTTTATCCAGTGTGAGTTTTTCTTTCTCGGCAATCAACTCAATGGCCAACTCTTCTTTCAGTGCTTGTTTTGCCACTTCTTCCACAGAAACCCCTGAAGCCTCCAAGTAAGCGTCTTTTTCCATGCCATACTGAGTAGCCACATAAGAAACATATTCATCCAGTTCCTTCTTGAGCTTATCTAATTTTTCCTCTGGATACTTGTCCACAACACAGTTTTCAAGGAGTGTGGTCAACGCCTGTTGCTTTTGCGTATCTTCTGCAGATTTATCATAATTTTCCTGTAGGTTCTTTTTTTCTCTTGCCTTGTATTCTTCTACTGTCTTCACGTCATCTGCAACGGAAGCCACCCAATCATCGGTAAGTTCTGCAAGAATAGAATGCAGTGTAACTGTAAATACTGCTGCCTTTCCTGCATGTTCTGCACTATGATAATCTTCTGGAAATGTAACATCAATATCAAAAGAAGTCTCTCCTGGTGTACGACCAATCAGTTGTTCTTCAAATCCCGGAATGAAAGTGCCGGAACCAATTTCTAAAAAGGTACCGTAGGCAGTTCCTCCCTGAAATGCTTCTCCGTCAATTTTCCCCACATAGTCGATGTAAACAGTATCTCCTTCTGCAACTGCCCGGTCTTTGATTCCATAAATCCCACGAGTCATCTTGATACTTTGATCCACTTCTTCATCTGTAACCTCTACAACCTGAGTTTTTTCCACTTCAAGTCCCTTGTATTGTGTGATTGTAATATTGTCGTTCTTAATCTCACCACTTCCACAACCTACCAATGATAAAATAGTACATAATCCAACAATACCTGCTATAATTCTTTTTTTCATAGTCTTCTCCAACTTTCTCTTCTAAAATTGTATAAATACCTTTTCATTATACCACATTTTCGATTTTTTGAAAGGTTTTCTTGCACTTATTACAAAACAATGTTAAAATAATTTTTATGTAAAAACTATGTTTATACATAAAATAAGATTTTAGGAGGCTTATCGTGAAAACTTGGACAATTATATTAATATGTGTAATCGTTGTTATGGTAGCGGCCATCATCGCATTATACTTTTTTGGTAAAAAACAAGAAAAGAAGCAAGCAGAACAACAAGAACAATTAAAGGCAATGGCGCAAAACGTAAGTTTGCTTATCATTGACAAGAAGCGTATGAAGATCAAAGAAGCCGGTTTTCCGTCTGTTGTGTTGGAAAACACACCAAAGTATCTTCGCAGAGCAAAGGTACCGGTTGTAAAAGCAAAAATCGGGCCAAAGATTATGACACTTATGTGTGATGAGAAGATTTTCCCACTTGTTCCTGTGAAAAAAGAAGTAAAAGCAGTCATCAGCGGTATCTACATCACCGAAGTAAAGGGACTTAGAGGACCTCTCGAAACACCTAAAAAAGAGAAAAAAGGATTCTTTAGACGTAAATAAGGAACTGCAACGCAGTTCCTTTTAAAATGTCATTTTTTCACTTAAGGAGAATTCTTTTGAATCTTTTGGACAAATATGAATCTGTATGGTGCAATCCGCAAGTGGCTCATAATTCACATCCAAAGAATACTCTGCCTGAATATGGATATGGTTTTCCTTTTCATCCACCAACATATCGGTCATAAAGATGCCAAGATTCAATTGTCCGAAAGGGGTATCATAGTAGCATCGATTTTTTTTGTTTCTTTCAAATATCATATGCACATTGGACAACCCCTTTTTAGAAACCTCTAAAAATTCTGAGTCTTTCCACTTTATCTGCGTTTTTGTAACCCCTTGCAGGCCTTCCGCCACCTCTTCAAAGAAGACATAATGTTTCCCATTTTTATAATAGTAAGTACCTGAATTAAGGACTTCAATCGGCTCATCGTCACTATTCTCCCCATCATTTATAGACATCTGTATACCTGAAATGCTCACTAACACGTCTTTTGTCATATCTGCCTAATACTCCTCAATATTGATTTGCTTTGTCGTCTCAATGTCATATGGAAGAATGGAATTGGCAAATTGTTTAAATTTGTCTGCTGCATCACTTACATAAAAAGAGTAAGCTGCATGTGCTTGATTCTCTCCAGTATTCTCTATACCACGCTCTTCTAGAAGTTTCTTCAAGTCCATCGCCGTCTCATAGGCCGGATTCACAAGAGTCATCTTATTACCTACATATTCCCGGATTCTTGAGCGAAGTAATGGATAGTGTGTGCACCCTAAAATAAGGGAATCAATATCTGTCTCAAGGAAAGAAGAAAGATAAAAATCTATAATCTCCCTTGTTACCTGGTGTTTTGCAAATCCTTCTTCCACCAAAGGCACGAATAAAGGACATGCCTTCCCAATTACAGCCGCCTCCGGATCAATCCCTTGGATAATCTTTTCATACATGGAACTACGAATAGTAGCTTCTGTGCCGATCACACCAATCTTTTTAGACACAGTAACATCCAACGCCGCACGGGCACCAGGTTCTACCACTCCAATAATTGGAATATCGCTTTCTCCTCTTACCACATCAAGGGCTAATGCACTTGCTGTGTTACATGCAATTACAATTGCCTTGACACCTTTCGTCTTCAAAAAATGAATAATCTGTCTGGAATAACGGATAATGTTATCTTTTGACTTACTTCCATAAGGCACACGGGCTGTGTCCCCAAAGTATACAATATTCTCATTTGGAAGATGGCGCATAATCTCTCGCGCCACAGTAAGGCCACCTACGCCGGAATCAAACACACCTACCGGAGCGGATTTTTTTAAATCTTTCTCCAAAACATTTTCCTCTTTCTATAACATTCTTGCAACTTGAACCTGATATTCTGAAATTTCTTTATGCATCTTCAATGCATCATTAATATCAAAATCAATGTACTCGCCGTTCTTATAACCAACTACACGATTTGTTTTCCCTTCTGCGAGAAGATCCACTGCTTTTGCACCCATGGTGGAGGCATACACTCTATCCTTTACAGTAGGACTACCACCACGTTGCAGGTGTCCAAGAATCGTAGCACGGGTTTCCACGCCTGTTGCCTCCTCAATTCTCTTTGCCAAGTTGATAGAATCTCCTACACCTTCTGCATTAATGATAATATAGTGTTTTTTACCACGATTTCTATTTTCGATAATGTCATCAATAATGGCTTGTTCATTATACCCATGTTCCTCTGGAAGCAGAATACGTTCTGCCCCATTGGCAATACCACACCATAAAGCAAGGTATCCTGCATCTCTTCCCATTACTTCAACAATACTACATCTTTCATGTGAAGTAGAAGTGTCACGAATCTTATCGATGGCTTCCATAGCTGTATTTGCTGCTGTATCAAAACCAATCGTATACTCTGTACAGGCAATGTCAAGGTCAATTGTCCCAGGAACACCAATCACATTGATTCCATACTGAGATAACTTTTGTGCTCCGGCAAAAGAACCATCTCCACCGATTACTACTAAGCCTTCAATTCCGTATTTTTTCAGGATTCCTGCGGCCTTTAGCTGACCTTCTTCTGTTCTCATTTGCTTACTTCTTGCCGTCTGAAGAACTGTTCCTCCACGCTGGATAATATCTGAAACATCCATGCGACTCATTGGGATTAATTCCTCTCTTAAAAGGCCATGGTACCCTCGGCGAATTCCCCACACGTTAAATCCTTTTACCAAAGCGGTTCTAACCACTGCACGGATTGCCGCATTCATTCCAGGAGCATCCCCACCACTTGTCAAAACGCCAATTGTTCGAATTTGTTTTTTCGTTTTATTGTCATTAATCATAACCATTCCCTCATTTCTCTATATCATTCAAGACTCGCTCGCGAGTCTTGGCACGGGATTCGGGTCAGCATAAGCTGACATATTTCCGAACTGAATCCCTGCACATCCTTGCGGAGCGCATATCAGTGGCGGCGTCAAGCCACCATCTGATATATATTGTTTTTATTTCGAAACAATTTTATAACATCTACTGTTCGTTTTCAATTGCTTTTTCTACTACTTTTATTCGAGATTCCCCAAAATATTGGTTCAACTTTGCCAAAATATCCCCATCTACATGAATATTACGGTCAGCTGGCAGACGTTTTACTGCCTTCTCTTTTGTAAGATAAATCACAACTCCGTCTCTTCCATCTGAATCTCTTAACATTTCATACAAAGTCAATTCTTCCTTTAAAAAGTCTTCTTTGTCCGAAAATTGAATCCACAAATCGCAACTGGTCTGTTCAAATGGAATAATCGCCTCGCAAATCAATTTACTTGCTTGTGTCTCTTCTTCTGAAACCCGTCCCTTTACAAACACTTTAGAGTCTTCATTCAGATAAGTGCGATTTTTCTCATAATCTTTTGGAAATACAATAACCTCAACTGTTCCCAGCAAATCTTCTACGGTCAAGAATGCCATCGGCTTTCCAGTCTTGGTATGCTTGATTGTCTTTGCTGTAATCATGCCTCCAATGATTTCTTTTGTACCCTCTCGCACTTTCGTACGACCGGTTTCCTCATCCACTTGAAAATCAGCAGTGGTGGCACTAATATTTTTGCGCCATTTCGCCTCATATTCTTCCATGGGATGGCCGCTGATATAGATGCCCAGAACTTCCTTTTCGAATGCCAGAAGGGTCTCTTTCTCATACTCACCCACATTTGGAAGCGGAATATCAAACTCGCCCTTTTGTTCCTCGCTCACCATATCAAACAATGTCATTTGACCTGTCATGGAATATTTTTTTTCTTGATTGACTTGGTCCACAATCTTTACATAGATTACCATAAACTGTTTTCTGGTTCCATGAAGACTATCTAATGCTCCTGCTTTAATAAAACTTTCAATGGTACGTTTATTCACTTCTTTTCCTGATAAGCGTTCAATAAAGTCCTTCAAATGCTTAAATGGTCCGTTTTGCTCACGTTCGGCAACGATTGCATCAATCACTGGACGTCCCACACTCTTAATGGCCGCCAAACCATAGCGAATCTTATCCCCATCTACGGAGAATCTTCCTTCTCCCTTGTTAATATCCGGTGGAAGAATCTGAATTCCCATTTGACGACAGGTGTAAATATATTCTGCCACCTTTCCCGGATTATCAATGACAGAAGTCATAAGAGCCGCCATAAATTCTACGGGATAATAATATTTTAAATATGCAGTCTGATATGCAACCACTGCATACGCTGCTGCATGAGATTTGTTAAATGCGTATTTTGCAAAGTCCATCATCTCATCATAGATTCGGTTCGCCACCACTTCACTGATGCCCTTGGAAACACATCCCGGCACACCTTCTTCAGGATTACCATATACAAAGTTCTGGCGTTCCCTTTGCATCACATCCCCTTTTTTCTTGGACATAGCACGACGCACAAGGTCACTACGGCCAAGAGTATAACCGGCCAAATCGCGCACAATCTGCATTACCTGCTCCTGATATACAATACAACCATAGGTTGGAGCAAGGATTGGCTCTAATTGTGGACAGTCGTAAGTAATAGATGACTGATCGTTCTTTCCACGAATATATTGCGGAATGAAATCCATCGGACCTGGGCGATAGAGCGAGATTCCGGCGATAATATCTTCCAGACTTTGGGGCTTTAATTCCTTCATAAAGCTCTTCATACCCGCACTTTCCAGTTGGAACACACCATCGGTTTTTCCGGTTCCAATGGAATCCAATACTGCTTTATCATCATAATTAAGATGGTCAATATCTATTTTCTTTCCTGTATTCTTTTCTACCAATTGTACTGCATTTTGAATCACAGTCAGTGTTCGAAGGCCCAAAAAGTCCATCTTAAGCAGTCCCAACTCTTCTAATGTGGTCATGGTAAACTGTGTGGTCACAGAACCATCGGAACCAAGGGACAATGGAACGTATTCATCCACGGATTTCTGACTGATTACAACACCCGCCGCATGCATAGATGAATGTCTTGGAAGTCCCTCCAAACGTTTTGACATATCAATCAAGGTCTTCACTTGCTCATCTGTGTTGTAAAGTTCCTTCAGTTCACTGTTCATATCCAGAGCCTTTTCCAATGTAATTCCTAGTTCCTGAGGAATCATTTTCGCAATACTATCCACAAATGCATATGGCAAATCCATCACGCGTCCCACGTCACGGATTACACCTTTTGCAAGCAAGGTACCAAAGGTTACAATCTGAACCACCCGGTCCGGACCATATTTACGTACCACGTAATCGATAACCTCCTGTCTTCGTTCAAAACAGAAGTCAATATCAATATCAGGCATAGATACACGCTCAGGATTCAGAAAGCGCTCGAACAAAAGCTGATATTTAATCGGGTCAATATTGGTGATTCCAAGACAGTAAGAAACAATACTTCCTGCCGCAGAACCACGTCCCGGGCCTACCATAATATCATGATCTTTTGCATACTTGATGAAATCCCAGACGATAAGGAAGTAATCCACATATCCCATCTTCTGAATGACACCCAGTTCGTAGTTCAGCCGTTCCACAAGTTCCTCGGTAGGCTTACTTCCCGGTGTTCCATAATGTTTTTGTAAACCTTCAAAACACAATTTGTTTAAATACTCCCATGAAGTGTAACCTTCCGGCACATCGTATTTTGGAAGCTTTGTCACACCAAATTCAATCTCTACATGACAGCGGTCTGCAATCTTCTGTGTATTCTCCACAGCTTCCAATGCGTATGGAAACAGTGCTTTCATTTCTTCTTCGGATTTTACATAATACTGTCCGCCTTCATATCGCATACGATTGTCGTCGTCCAGTTTTTTTCCTGTCTGGATACAAAGCAAAATATCATGCGGTTTTTCATCTTCTGCATATGTATAATGCACATCGTTGGTAGCCACCAGTTCGATTCCGGTCTCCTCAGAAAGACGAAGTAACTGCTGATTTACCATTGCCTGCTCTTGCATCCCATGATCCTGCAATTCCAAAAAGAAATTACCTTTCCCAAAAATCCTCTCATAACGTTTTGCAGCTTCGAAAGCTTCTTGATACATGGCTCTCTGCAGATTCTTCTGCACTTCTCCCGCCAAACAGGCGCTGAGGGCAATAATCCCCTCGTGATACTCCTCCAAAAGTTCCATATCCACACGTGGTTTATAATAATAACCTTCCACAAACGCCTTTGATACGATTTTGGTCAGGTTCTCATACCCCTTTTGATTTTCTGCAAGAAGCACCAGATGATAATAACGGTCGTCTGTTGTACCTGCCACTTTATCAAAACGCGACCCCGGTGCCACATAAACCTCGCAACCCAAAATAGGCTTGATTCCTGCATTCTTTGCAGTGCGATAAAAATCAATCACACCATACATAACACCATGGTCTGTGATTGCCGCGCTAGTCATACCAAGTTCTTTCACTCTGGCAACATATTCTTTTATCTTATTGGAACCGTCCAACAAACTGTATTCTGTATGGACATGCAAATGTGTAAAGCTCATAGTCGTCACCCTTTTGAAAAATGTATTCGTTCGAAACCACCAATCGAAAAAAGGATGCACCAATTCGGGCATCCTTTTCATCTTATTATTCGCCGTTCATCATAAATGAAATTAATTTCTGCGTATCAGCTGGTTCGTAAGCGATAATTTCTAATTCTGGAACTATATCGCCATTTGAGAAGAGGCTTGCCATCGATACATATTGACAAAGTTTTGATTTTAAATTCAATCTATCTCCTTCTCCTGTTACTAACTCTACTTTACCTTCACAGCTGTCAATTACTTGGAAGAATTTTTCTATATCGGTAATATTTGTTACTTTCATCTTTTGCTCTCCTTTCATAGAGATATTAATAATACTGATTCTATCGATAATTATACCTTATTTCCCACGAATTGCAATGGTTTTTTCCGTGATTTCCACCTTTTTTTCCTTGAGAAGACGACCCACTGCTCGTTTAAATGCATTCTTGCTCATTTGAAATTCTTTCTTGATGATTTCCGGGTCTGCTTTGTCTGTAAACGGAAGCTCACCACCCAGTTTTTCCATTTTCTTGAGAATCATTTCAGCATCCTTATCCATCTGCATTGGAATCTTATCTTTGATGCTAAGATCTAATTTTCCATCTGGTTTCACTGCTGTCACACGGGCATGCACAACCTGTCCCACTTTTAGATTTCCAAAAGACTCTTTTTTAGGAATCAGTGCAGAAAATTGATTGTCTACTGCCACAAATGCCCCAAAATTATCACTTATATCATAGATGATTCCCTGTACTTCATCATCTTTATTATATGGAGAGTCTTTGCTAAGAAGCTCATACACTCGCATGGTGGCGCAAAGGCGTTGGCTTTTGTCCACGTAAAGTGACACTAAACATTGATCGCCTTTTTCTACCTTTGCTGTCTGCTGTTTAAATGGGAGAAACAAATCCTTTTCTAATCCCCAATCTAAAAATGCTCCGAACTTTCCAGTATCAACAACATCAAGCACTGCTAATTCGCCTAATTCTATCTTTGGTTCACTGGTGGTTGCAATTAAGCGGTCGTCTGAATCTTTATACAAAAAAACTTCTATCGGATCTCCAGGCTCTACTCCCTCTGGCACCTGTTTCTTTGGAAGCAACACCTTCTCTTCATCACTTCCTAGATACACCCCAAACTCTACTTTCTTTACTACCGTTAAAACCTGTCTCTTGCCTAACTTCATTCCTTTTCTCCTCTTATTCTCTCATAGATTAACAGAACTCCACCACTGCATATGGTATCTCATATTCATCGCAAAGTTCTACCACAATTCGTTCTTTGTCCTCAGCCATCTTGATTACAATTTTATCCCCGTAGACTGCCGATTTTTTATATTCTACTCTTACCTGTTTCGCTCGAAAATCCTCCGGCAGCACTTCCATCGCCATTTGCACATACTGACAATTATTTACGTGCTTGTTGGTATCAATATGATACTTGCGCACGGAAATAGTGTCAACCATTTTCGCTTCTTCCGGCAGTTTTATTTTACGAGAAGCATACTCCATTTCCAAGGGTGGTTCTGTTCCGTAAATGGCCTTTTCCTCTTCACTAGGTTTTGTCGGCATTCCATTTTCAATATCCATATATACCCAGAGAGTATGGGCATATGCAAGCATCTCTCCATCCTGGGTTTTCATGCAAAAATTTCTTTGTCCAAACACGCCTCGAAACCCAGTCGGCCAGGTTGTCACCTCTATTTCTTCATGGACTTTTGGATAACGTTCTATCACAATCTGCCAAGAATTCAAAATCCACGCACGTTTCTTTTCTTTCAAGTATTCAATACCTACACCTAAGGATTCTGAATGAGCACTACTGGAATCTTGAAACAAATTAATAATGGAAGCAAGGCTGATTTTCCCGTCTTCACCACATTCACTATATCTAACTTTCGTATCTATCTTGTACATTTTCTACTCTCCCGCCACAAAACTGCTTTCTACCACAATCACACACTGATATCTCTCATCTATTTCATGCATTCTTTTTCGAGTCTCTTGACAGAGGAGTTTCTTTTGCTCCTTATCATACTGTATCGGAACAACCATATCAAAAATCAGGTTAATTTGTTTTTCGCCCACTACCATTCGGAAATCATGAATGCTGACCTGCGGATCCACTTCTGTCAAAATCTGCTCTAGCATTTTTCTTGCTGCCAGAGTATCTTCATCTCTCGTCTCGATTGGATCCATATGTATCACAAGGTAAATTCCTATCTCTTTTAATGCATCTCGTTCAATTCGGTCTATAATTTCATGTGACAATTCGATATCCACATCATTTGGAACTTCTGCATGTAAGGACGCCATACTTCGTCCCGGTCCATAATTATGCACAATCAAGTCATGGGTTCCGCAAACGCCCTCGTATCCTTCCACAAATGCCACTATCTTTTCATATATCTCCTTCGGAACAGCTTCTCCAAGCAGTGGTTCCAACGTGTCCTTCGCAATTCCGACACCAGCCCACATAATTGCCAGAGACACTCCCAGGCCAATAAAACCATCAATATTGATTTCAAATAATTTAAACACCAAGATTGATAGAACCGTTGCAGTCGTTGCAATCACATCTCCTATGGAATCTGCTGACGTGGCCAGCATCACTTTAGAACCAATTCTGTTTCCTAATTTTTTATTGAACAATCCCAGCCAAAGTTTGACCCCGATGGAAAGAATTAGTATCAAGGTTGGAATCAAATGGAACTGCAACTCCATAGGATCTTGTATTTTACCTATTGCATCCTTGAAAAAACTTAGTCCCACTTCTATTACAATAAATGAAACAACAAGAGCGGAAATATATTCCATTCTTCCATGCCCAAATGGATGTTCTTCGTCTGCAGGCTTACTCGCCATCTTGACCCCTACAAAGCTGATAATAGACGAGCCTGCATCTGAAAGATTATTAAATCCATCTGCCATAACAGAGACACTTCGCATCAACGAACCCACTGAAAACTTCACAATAAATAAAAATACATTACAAAAGATGCCTACCATACTTGCTAACACACCGTATGAAGTACGCACAGACATCTTTTCCGTTTTATCATAATCTTTTACAAATCGTTTTACTAAAAATTCTGTCACCGTAATCCCCCTATGGTACTAACGGAAAAAGAACCACCTGATTTTAAATTTGGACGTTGTCGTCACCATCTCATATTCTTCCTCGTCTAGTACTTTTTTCAAATCCTTTTTTCCTTCTTCCGGTACCACTGCGTGTATGGCATCCACAAAACATAAATTTGGGTACAACACACACCACCAGTTTTGTCCCTTTGCCTCTCCGATTTTAATGCGGAGCGCGTCATAATGTCCTTTTGGGAATGTAATATCCCCGTAAGTTTTGTCCGGGAAATAGCAATTGGTTACTTCCGCCACCACTGCATGTCCACTGCCTTCCTTCTGTAACACTGCCTCTGCCACCATCTTAATTTCCTCTAAATGGGAAGAAGCCCAGGCTTTTGTCATCTTGGCACTTTCCGATTCTGGAAGTTGCTTCTTCATATAAGCAATGACGGCTTCCTTGACCTTCATTTTTAACGCCTGGTCCCTTTCGCTGTCGCTATTGGCAAGGACGTGAAAACGGAACACCTCATCCGCCATTCTCTTTTGCACACGAACCACCTTCGCTTCCGCAAAAATGCCAGATGTGCACACAGCGATAAGAAGCGCCAGCACCGCGCAGATGATTTGTTTTTTACGAATTCTATATTTCATATTATGTACCTCCAATTATTATTAATCGGAGTATACACATTATTTCCCAATTTATACCTGATCTACACTACTTTTTCGTACGAATGGTATCGGCAACCGTTGCCACCTGATTATCAATATGTTTGCAGACAGCTTCTACTGCACGTTCCTCATCTCGTTTTTCTATCATCTCAATAATATGCTGATGTTCTGTAAGCAGTGTCTCATGTACCTCTTCTCGCTTCAAATACTCTACCCGATATCGATACATCTGCTCACGCAGGTTGTAAAGCAATTGAATCAATCTCTGATTGTCAGTAGTACGATAAATGATGTCATGGAATTTCACATCTGCCTCTGCATATACAGTCACATCTCCTGTTCCAAGGGCCTTTTCAAACTCTTTCGCTGCTACTTTCAATTCCTCGATCTCATCAGCCTGAATCTTTTCACAGGCAAGCTTTACAGCCAATTCCTCTAATGCTCGTCTTACTTCTAATACATCACGCAGGCTTTTTTCCGTAATCTCTGCTACCACTGCGCCCTTCCTAGGAATCATTATCACCAGACCTTCCAGCTCCAACTTTCGAATGGCCTCACGTATTGGTGTGCGGCTCACTCCAAGTTTATTTGCCAGATGAATTTCCAAAAGCCTCTCTCCCGGCTGTAATTCACCACGCAGAATCGCCTGGCGAAGTGTATTGAACACCACATCACGGAGTGGTAAAAAATCATTCATATTTAACTCGAAATTGGTTCCCATGCTATTTCCTCCTATTATTGTGTACGTTGACCACATACACCTGTCTTGTAAGTCCCATCTTTCTTATCTTTTGTTGTGCCTGTTTTGCCTTCATCTTATCCTCAAAAATGCCAAACACAGTTGGTCCACTGCCACTCATCATGGCATTTAACGCCCCTGCTTCTCTCATTGCATCTTTAATTTCCTGAATAATCGGATAATCTTCTATGGTCACACGTTCCAACACGTTTCCCATAGACTTAGCAACCTGCATAAGGTTCCCTTCATCCAGTCCCGTAATGACACCGTCAATATCCGGATGATCTTCTATCTCGTGAGCATCCAGTTTTTCATATACTGTCTTGGTCGATACACTGATAGCCGGTTTTGCTACCAAGATATAACACTTTGGAAGTGGTGCAAGTGGTGTTAAGATTTCTCCAATCCCTTCTGCCAATACTGTTCCACGCATAACACAATAAGGAACGTCTGCTCCCAGACTCACACCACGTTCCATTAAATCTTGCTCACTAAGTCCTAGCCTAAACAATCGATTCATTCCCACAAGAACCGCGGCTGCATTGGAACTTCCCCCAGCCATTCCCGCTGCCACAGGGATGTGCTTATCCAGTGTAATATGCACGCCCTCTTTTATTTGAAATTCATCCATAAGCAGTTTTGCTGCCTTGTATGCAATATTTTTTTCATCCACCGGAAGATAAAATAAATTACTTTGCAATTGTATTCCCGGTTCCTCTGTTTTAGTCAAGGTCAAATTGTCGTACAGGTAAATGGTTTGCATGACCATTCGCACATCATGATACCCATTTTCACGTCTCCCCAGTACATCTAATCCTAAATTGATTTTGGCAAGGGCCCGTAACTTCAAACTATCGCTCATCTAGTTTCCTCCTACCATCTTTTGTTTCAAGACTTGCTCCCTATTTTGTACTTTCTTTGTATCTTGTATACATTATACTTACAGTATACTCATGTTTTCTTTGAAAATCAATATACGTTCTCCTACTTTTAACCTTTCATCCGGCAAATCGTTGACCTCTCGGATACCTTCCATAGTGGTGTTGTAGCGTTTTGCCAAATTCCACAGATCATCCCCATCTTTCACAATATATCCAATTACTCCTGGACGTTTCTGAAATTCATCCATATCGATAGGCTCCAATTTCAGTTCCATAATCATGTCAGTTTTTACTGCCTTTCGAAAAAAGCAATGAAAGGCAAGAACCGCTTTTACTTCTACCTCATCGCCACCTAAAAGGCCCACACTAAGCTGTTCCAAAATGCTAGAGATATGATAGTGGATATCTTTCGACACATCCTTGCACTCAATCAGGTAGGAAAACGGAACTACCCCCTGCCATGTATCAAAAGGGATCTCATCGTTTGCCTTTACATATAGGAAACTAATGTGTAGCACACCCTCCACCAAGATTCCTTGCTCCTCCACTTCCACATGGTCCACCTGCACATTGCCGTTGCTGTGGCAGATTTGCAGAATGTCGTTTTTTAATTCTGGAAGAGATAGGCGCTGCATCACCTTACATTTGGAATGATTCTGTAAAACCAGTTGCTCGTAACAAATTTCCTTTTTCTCTAATTTGCACTGTTTTTCCAAAGAATATACATCTTCCAATACTTCCATTTCCTCTTCTCCATAGATGGCAATACACAGACATAGGGTACCCTCGATTCCAATGACCCTCATCTCTCCATCTTCGTCCATGCGCACATCTGCAATTACATCCTCCAGATTAGCATGTACCTGATGATACATCGTCTCATCGGCCCCATAACACTCAATTCTGCCTTGATATGGAACAATCTGCTCAATCCAGTCAATTTTTCCTTCCGGAGATTCATAGAAACAGAATACCAACAATTCTCCTGAAACCTGTAATTCATCCACGCCAAGCTTGGTATCCAGTTTTCGATTGCCGATATCACTCCAAAGCATAGTGCCAATGGTTTCCTTGGTTCCAGGCAGTGTAATTTCCTCCTTAATACGATACATGTCTCTCTTGGAATCATGAAGTTTTAATAAGTTCAGTGGCTTTTTCTTCTTATATAGAGCCGCATGGCACTCAATATCCGTAGGAATATCTTCTATCATCTGTTTTTCTGATTCCAACTCCAGCTCTATCACAGCTTTTAAACGAAGTTTTCGTGAATGAATCATAGTGGTATGAAGCTCTGCCCTTGCATTTTTCACCTCATATGTACCACCATTTTCTTCTGCATAAATCATTTCCTCGAATGGTATCTTTCCTTCCAGACAGCACAACGAAGGTTCCAACCCCTCCCCTACATATAGCACCTGAAATTCCATCTTCCCACTCACTCGAATATAATTTTCAACTGGTTTCACATCCTCAATCTTTACTTTTCCTTCATTGGCTACAATACGCTGTACATCCCGTTTGCTATCAGGCACGTTGTAGTCCTCGTCTAACAGAAACTGATCGGTGAGTTTTTTCCCCATCTGATTTGTTTGAATCTCCCTTGTCATGAACTCCATATCTCTTCTCCTTTACTGAAACACTACATTTTTGTCCATAAATTCCATTTTGATTACGATATATGGATAGGTCTTTGCCTCCACAATCTTTTCCTCATTGGATGGTCCGATTAGATTCGTGTGTACATAAATAGCATTTTTCGTTTCAAAACAGTCTTTTACCTCAATGCTATATCCACTGGTAGGCTGCTCCCCATAACCTTCCGCAATATAGAGAGCGCCTTGGTCAGCATAGGTAAGTTTAAATACCTGCTTTTCATTGTCGTTTATCTTGGTCTTCAGTTCCTCGGGAATATCTTCTTCTTTGATTACGGTAAAATCTATATCCCGGATTTTTTCCGTGCCGATTTTCTCCACAGAACAAGCACTGAAGGTAAGCAGGATACAGATACTTAATATGGCCGCGCAGAGTCTTTTCATAGCATTCCTCGCCTAATATTTCTATACATTCTATACAAGTGAGTGAGAAAATAGTATAAAAAAACTGCCGCACTCACGATTTTTTCGCAAGTGCGACAGTCCTATCTTATTTTTATTGAATAACCTGAACCTTTTTTACCGAAATATTTTCTATCATATCTTCCGAAAAGCCATTATTCTTTGCACGAATTTCAAGATTTTCGAATACAAAATCCGAAAGGTGATATTGTTCCTCATTCTTCGTTACATTGAAGAAGGTATCGCATTCACATTTGCAGTCTCGAATCACAACATGCTTTGCTATGGAACGTGGAATCTCTGCCCTTCCCTTCAGGTCAAAGAACTGTGTCCACGGATTCGCATTCATAAAATCATCTGCCTTACCCTCTGCATGTTCCAGAAGGATATATTCATAAAGCTGAGGCGTATCCGGGCGCATTTTTAACCATAAAATATGACAAGCCTGATGCACTTTGATTCGTCTCACAATCACATTTCTATTATGCACAGACTCCGAGCCGCATGTAAGACATCCATGGCAGTATCCATATGTACAATCTTCAATAATAATTCTTTCGTTAGAACCATTTTCTTCTGCCGTATCTGCCTCCGGACCCTTACCTCCTTTTAAAGCGACCCCGTCATCATTCACTTCAATATAACAATTTTTAATAAGCACATCCCTGCAAACATCAACATCAATCGCATCCGTGCTTGGTGCTCGCACTTCCCCTGACGGCGAATAGAATTGACAATTTAGATACTTCACATGATCACATTTATAAATATGCGTGGTCCAAAAATGAGAATTTCTAAAATGTACATCAGCAAACAGCACATTCCGACTATTGGACACATATACAAGTCTCGGTCTTTGTTCATCTTTATTTGTGCATGCAGGATTCCACTGTATACGAAGCCAAAATGCTTTCCATGATTTCAACCCATTCCCATCAATTGTCCCCGGACCACAGATAGTAAAACCATCTACTCCATCTGCATTAATGAGGGCACAATAATATAGACAGGTTTCTCCTTCAATACGAGTCATTTTTAGCTCATAGTCATTAATATCATCACTGCCCTTTAGCACACCGTTCTCTGAAACATAGAGATGCACCCCTTGTTTGAAAAAAAGGGAACCCGTCATGTAGGTACCTGCCGGAACCACAATCACGCCTCCGCCATTTTCATGTACCTTATCTATCAATGCCTGTATTTCTTTTGTATAGATCTTTCCATCATCACAAATGCCATATTGTGTCAATACATACTGCTCTCCCAAATCCCAAAGACTTGGAACTGTTGTATCATAAAACCATTCCTCAACAGGCGTATTATCTGGAAAACATTCTCTACTCTTACTCATCTTTCTCAACACTTTCTTCCGGTAGCAGAACCACAGTATTCATCGAAGAAAAATTCTGCTGTTTTTGTAATATTCATCTCGACATTTTCTTCATTTGCAAAATCCAAAACGATATCCATTCGTCCAAAATATTTATCAATCACCTGAACCTTCAGATGAAGTTTTTTCTCAGTAAGCCATGCTGCCGAAGTGGCACAGCGATAAAAGTGACCCTTTGTCGCTTCTCCTCCCACTTGGTCGTAATATCCCTCCTGCGGAAATACATCAAATGCATTTGCAAGCATACCAAATGGCAGACTTTTACTGCCTTGCGCGTTGATGTAACTTAAATAACATATCTCTTCTGAAAAATGCAGAGAAAACTCTGTAATATTCATTGGATTCGGTTGCATCTTAAAGACCATGCCATGTATCTTCTCTTGAAGCTCGCTATAGCCTTTTCCTTGTGCACACATAAGCTTCATTGGTGCCCTCAGTATCTCTTGTCCCTCTAGATTTTCAATAAGCGGCATATCCTCTGCTTGTCTTACAATCAACTTGAAGAAGTTTTCAATGACAATATCCTGCGCTCCTTCATGCCCCTGATTGTCCCCGTTGTATATGAAAATCATATCCTTTTCCGGTACACAGATTGCAAATTGGCAGCCCATTCCATTGAACATAAAGGAATTATCATAGGTTCTCCAAATCTGATATCCATATCCATGTGTATCAAAATGAACCTGTTCTCCAGATTGTGTCTCAATTAATTTGGAAGTAGCTTCCTCGATATAGCTTTCATTTAAAATCTGTTCCCCATTCCAACGCCCCTTATTCATCACAAAACGAGCAATCAGAAGTAAGTCCCTTGGGGTACAAAGTAGTGCTGAATCTCCCCAGGAATGACCACCAGGACATTTGAGACAATATGCCTCCTTAGACACGCCAATTTTGTCAAACAGTTTCTCTCTCATGTAATCCATAAGCGACATGCCGGTTATTCTCTCCACCAAAGCACACAAAACAAAGGAACTATTGGTGTCATATTCAAAGAATTCTCCCGGTTTTCTGGATGGGTTCTCATTCTTAAAATAACATCTCACACGGTCGTCATCATGCGTCCAACCATTCGGTGCCTTCGCTGTGCTCATCATCAACATATTACGAATGGTCTGCACTTTCACATTCTCGTCTACTTGAGGTACCTGTGATTCTTCCTCGAAGTAATCCACAATCTTATCATCCAAGTTGAGAAGCCCCTCTTGTATAACAAAACCAACTGCAAGAGATACCACACTTTTTGTCACCGAATACATACGATGCAAAAATTCCGGGCCAAACGGCTCCCAATATTTTTCGAAGAAGATATTTTCGCCCCGCATCATAATCATATTATGGGTAGAAAGTTGATGTTCTTCTAATATATCTATGTATTTTTTTATATTAACAGAAGAAACTCCTTCCTGCTCAGGTGTTTTGTGATTCATCTCTTAAATCTCCTATCTTTACTTATCTTAAAATCTCATACCACACAATCTCGTTTGCGTCAAGGTCCAAATCAAAACTTGTGCCATCTCCTTTATAGACAGTGGTACTCTGTGGTTCGTAAGTGTTATTACCACGCCCTTCTCCAATCTTATTCCCATAATCCTATTCTTTTTCTAATTCTACTATGATTTCTTCAATTATCGGCATCTCTTCTTCCAATGCCTCAGCAATCGCTTCAGCCGATAATCCCTTTTCCAATTTTTTTCTCACCTGCATCACAAGACGATTTCTATCACCTTCTGCAAGCCCTTCTGCGCGTGCTTTTCTCCATGCATCCTTTGTCGGATAATCTAATATCTTTCCACCCATAACTGTACCTACTCCTTCCCTTACGTTGGAATATTTTTTCGTGAGATGTTCTAATACCTTCTTCGACATATCGATGATGGTGAGTTTGGTATAGGACTCAATCAACTGTGATTCAGAATACGCTTCCAGCCTTTCCATAATTTCTCCGTAAATCTTCATTAATTCCTCCAATTTCTGCTCGTTCGTATCATACTCTTTGAAATCTTTCTCATATATAAAGATATGAAACGGTATTAAGAAGAATAATCTTTTTTCGAAAATCTCATCAATGGAATAGGTCTGTACTTTCATGACCGGAACCATATAACTACACGTTGCTCCCGGAACGCGAATCTCTAACGTCATAGCATCAGGTGTGTTCTGATTGTGTCTGAGATAGAGTATTGCTGTGTTCGGAAACTTGACTACTAATTTATCTTTTGTAAAGGCACTGTCCTGCATGGCTATCTGGGAATCATATTCAAAGATGCGATACATAATTGTTCCATCTGTAGAACTTTGACATTCTAGATGATAACGGTCATGACCAATCAGAAAATGG
>JAZQBW010000129.1:0-17957 GCA_045545895.1 Faecalimonas sp. | reverse complement strand
GTGTGTGTCGTGAGTACTCACACGTTGTTACCGTCTCTCAACGGCTGTTATAGATTCGTACAGTGACTTGTCGCCAGTTTCCTAACTTGACATTCGCTCCACGGAATACCTACCACGGCGGGTAGCAACCTCACGCTTCATAGCTATCTTGTCACAGCCCTCTTATTATATAAGAAAGAAAATCATAATGCAAGCACTTTTTTTATTTTTTTTCAAAAAAATTCGAGCCTTTTTTACATTTTCTTTAACACTTTACTACCTTAATACAATTTAATTGACATTTTCTATACATTTTGCTAGTATATTCTATAAGAGACAGTCATATTTTTAACAAAATGCATATACATTTTCGGGGGATGTATATTGGTTCTGTTTTTTTACTAAAGGTATGAGGTGTCAAAAAGAAAAAATTTAATATTTTGGAGGTATGTTTTATGGACATTATCACAATCATGAGAATTTTATTACTCATCGTTACTCTTGTGACTACAGCTATTATTATTGTAGACTGTGTAAAACACAAAGAAGATTTAAAGGGCGAAGGCGTAGGAAAATGGATCATCTTAGCAATCATCGGATTTGTAACAAACTTCTTTGACACTTGGGGAATTGGTTCATTCGCACCATCTCAAGCTTCATTTAAGTTTACAAAGACTTCTCCAGACGAAACTGTACCTGGTACACTTAACGTTGGGGATACACTTCCTGTATCTGTAGAAGCTCTTTTGTTCCTTTCATTTGTGGACATCGATCCACTTACATTAATATTAATGTTAGCAGCTGCAGCAGCTGGCGCTTACATCGGTGCTGGTATCGTTTCTAAATGGGATCTTAAGACGGTTCGTATCGTAATGGCTATCTTCTTAGTTGTTTGTGCAATTATCACAGTAATGAGAACAGCAGAGATAGGACCATTCGGTATCGCCGGAACAGCTATGGGACTTACAGGAATCAAATTAGTAATCGGTGTTGTTGGTAACTTCTTCTTGGGAGCATTCATGATGGTTGGTCTTGGACTTTACTCACCATGTATCGCTCTTGTATCTATGTTAGGTATGCACATTGGTACAGCATTCCCAATCATGATGGGTTCTTGTGCATTCTTAATGAACGTATCTGTATTCAAATTTGTTAAAGAAGGAAAATACGATCGTCGTGCTACTTTAATGCTTATGTTCCCAGGTGCAATTGGTGCATATGTTGCTTACCTTACAATTGCATACTGCTTCGACTTAGCAACTCTTACATACATCGTATGTGCAGTTATGTTAATTACAGCTGCTATGTACGTTAAAGATGCTAAAAAAGCTTAATAACAAGCAATAAAAAATGAGGACGCCTGTCCTCATTTTTTTATTGCTTGCTTTTCTTTTTCTGCTCTTTTTTCTCTTTGTCTTTCGCTCTCAAATCTGCAGCCTTTTTATTATACTCAATTTCTTTTTGCTTCGCATTAACTCTGTATCTAATCCATTTGTTTTTCACCGTAGTTGGCAAAAACTCATATTTTTCATTGCTCTTCTTTTCGATAAAGTCCAAGAATTCTTCTTCATTACCTTCTACAAACGCCTCTCTCGGAAGCAAGTATAAATCCTCATTGTTTACTCCCACATAATAATTTTTTTCATCTCCATAAAAACAAGATACTTGATGATAAGAACCAACATTTTTCTCAAGTTCTCCATTTTCGTACACATACATGCTGCTATTTGTAAAAACGTACGTAAGCTCAGTCTGATTCTGATATGCCAAATCTGATTTTTTTAACCTCCACACTGCAATCTGTGGCAGGAACAGCGACATTGTCAGGAATAATACTCCAATCGCTCCAATTATAACTCCAGCAGTAGTACTCCCATCTTTTATTGCTAAATATCCAATCACAACCAACCCTGCTGCAAGAATTCTTAATTTCATTCTCCCCATCGAACCTTGTGCACGATATGTGAACGAAATAAAATCCTTTAAAACATCTATATCTTTTTTCATTACTACTTTAAATTTCGCTTCCATATTAGCCTCCTTTTCCCACTTTCACTTGTATTCTATTATAACTTTTATCAGCAGTATTGGCAAGAAAAAAGCACGATTCACTACAAATCGTGCTTTTTTATATTTCAAAACTATCTTATTGTACCTTAACGCCTTGTTCAAACTCTTCAATAATCTCTTTTGAAGGAGCCTTTGTACATAAGCTTACTACAATAATTACTGCAAGAGATACTAAGAATGCCGGAAGCAATTCATAGATACCCCAAACGCCGCCCATTGGACTTAAAACATATTCCCAAACGAATACCATGATACCACCAGATACCATACCTGCGATTGCTGCAGGAAGTGTAGTACGTTTCCAGAACAATGCACAAATCATAACAGCTGCGAATGCTCCACCGAATCCAGCCCATGCGAATGATACGATACCAAATACGCTTGAGTTAGGATCACTTGCAAGAAATACACCAATTACAGAAATCACCAAGATGGTTCCACGAGCAATCAAAAGACTTTGTTTTTCTGTCAATTTCTTACCGAAGAAATCTTGCACAATGTTTTCAGATACACCAGATGCTGCTACAAGTAATTGGCTGTCTGCTGTAGACATGGTTGCTGCCAAGATACCTGCCAAAATCACACCAGCTAAAATAGCTGCCAACACACCGTTTTCACTTAACAGTGTAGAGATTGCAATAATAACTCTTTCCGGATCTGCAAGTGCTTCTAATGAACCTACTTTTACCATTCCAAGACCAACAATACCGATGAAAATCGCAACGCCCATAGCAATTACTACCCAGATAGATGCAATACGTCTTGAAAGAACTAATTTCTTTTCATCTTCAATGGACATGAAACGAACCAAGATATGTGGCATACCAAAGTATCCAATACCCCAAGCCATTGTTGAAATGATGCTTAAGAACGGATACGCAACTGCTGCATTATTGGCAGCATCGTGTGTTGCTGTAAATGAAAAATATCCTTCTAAGCTTTTTGCGTTATCAATCACTGCACCAAATCCACCAGCCTTAGAAACACCAAATACTGTGATAGAAATAAGTGCAATTGACATTACAATACTTTGAATCAAGTCATTGGTTGCTACAGATGTAAAACCACCAATGATTGTATAAACAATAATAATAATGGCGAATACAATAACACCTGTCATATATTCCATTCCAAACAAGGAATTAAATAACTTACCACAAGCTGCAAATCCTGAAGCAACGTATGGTACGAAGAATACTACAATCAAAAGTGCAGCAATGGCTGTAATAATATTCTTCTTGTCATGGAATCTCTTCGCCAAAAATCCAGGAACTGTAATTGCTCCCAAATGTTGAGAATATCTTCTAAGTCTTCTAGAAACGATCAGCCAGTTTAAATATGTACCAAGTGCAAGCCCTGCTGCTGTCCAGAATGCATCAGCCACACCTGTTAAATAAGCTACACCTGGAAGTCCCATCAATAACCAACTTGACATATCACTTGCTTCAGCACTCATGGCTACAACAAGTGGGCCCATCTTTCTTCCACCTAGATAAAAATCCTCACTACTCTTGTTCTTCTTTCCATTGTAAAAACCAACTCCAATCAGCACACACATGTACGCCAAAATTGTACATAAGATTACAATACTTGTTCCACTCATAATAATCACCTTTCTTCCATATCTTTCTTTCGCATTTTTAATTTTAACAACGCCAGAGCCTTCTTGCAATCAAGCTCCGTCATATTGTTCTCTCCAACCACATTTGTCTCTTCACCGGTTGCACTTTTGTTGATATCTACAATCGCATCTAAATAATCATTTGTCACTACAAACTGTGCAACAGTTCCGTTGAATGTGATTCCCGTTACCGGGATTCCTCTTGAACCAATCTGTTCAATGGTATTTGTATAATCCACATGGCTGTTACCCCATCCGTCACAGGATAGAATCACTCCATCTGCACGCATACATTCTGCCCAAACCGCAGCCCGCGTGCCTACTAGCATCTTTTCCTCGTTCCCGTCCGGCGAGCCTACTAGCACGACTCCCATCAAATCCACATCTGTATCCTTCGATACCACATCTAATAAGGGATCTCTAAAATGATGTAACGAGGTTTCCTTTGTCGAAGGTCCAATTCCCATTCTTCCACCTCCTACTGCATGGAACGGATAATTCCGTCTCTGTATTCATTTGGTGTTAGTATAACAGGCATATTGCCCATATCAATTATGGATTTACCTCCCTCAACACCAGATGGTTCTTTCGCAAACAGGTGAGTATCATACATTGCTCCCTGACCTGCAACCTGCTTCACAATCAATACACGTTTTTTTCCGGGTCGTACAATATCATGGTACTCATGACGTTCGCTACAAAGATCACCTTTGAACTTCTTCAGTTTTTCACGATATGTTTGTATAAATGCATCGCAAGCTCTATGAGCCGCTGTCGGACCAGGCCTTTCCTGTCCCATGCCAGCAGCCAATGTGACATCAAAAGAAATAATGTAGTCATCATCTCCGGGGGTACCTGCTCGATTCAAATATAGCATATCTTTCATGTTGCCTTCAGATGAGCCAAATTCATGAGTTTGCTTTCCATTCACGTCCACGCCAGTCAAAATCACATAAACTCCTGTAATGGTATGTGTGATTCCTTCTCCTATTTTCCCAAGTACTTTTGTAGAAATCGGGATAATATCCATCATTGTATTGGTCCAACGATCGTGATCACCTGGCTTGATAATCTGAATGTCAATTTTCTCGATTAATGGTTCTGATGCAACCAAATCATCAAGCATTTCCTTACTGACAGTCATCTTGCCATCTGGAGTAATGGTGTTGTGTTCTCCCCACTCCACTTCGCTCATATGGAAAGCTTTGATTACCAGACGTCGTAAATCTTTTACGTCATCAGCCATTTTTATTTTACCTCCAAAATCAATATATGTTCATTATACTATATAATGGTAGTTTTTCCAACTAATTTTTGGCACAAAAAAATCTCTATACCATTTCTGATATAGAGATTTTATTTTATTTCTGCGCCAAATAAGCCGCTTTTCCACTTTCGTAAAGGTTATTTCCTTCACTGTCAATGATAACTACAAGTGGCATATCTTCCACATATAATTTACGAAGGGCTTCTGCTCCTAAATCTTCATAAGCAATCAGTTCTGCACTCTTGATACATTTTGCAAGAAGTGCACCTGCGCCACCGATGGCTCCAAAATAAACACCTGAGTATTTCTTCATGGCGTCTACTACTTCCGGAAGACGAGCACCTTTTCCAATCATACCTCTTGCTCCAACGCTCATCATAGTTGGTGCATAAGCATCCATACGTCCGCTAGTTGTTGGTCCCGCTGAACCGATTACCTGACCTGGTTTTGCAGGTGTAGGTCCTACGTAGTAAATGGTAGCGTCTGTTGGATCAAATGGAAGTTCTTCTCCTCTCGCAAGAGCTTCACACATACGTTTGTGACCTGCATCACGGGATGTGTAAATGGTTCCTGTCACATATACAGAATCTCCTGCTTTGAGTGTTTTTGCCAATTCTTCTGTTAAAGGTAATGTAATGTGTTTTTCCATCTTAGATCACCTCCGATTTATGACGAGTCACATGGCAGTTGATATTGATTGCACATGGCATACCTGCAATGTGAGTTGGCAATGTTTCAATATTCAGACCAATTGCTGTTGTCTTTCCGCCAAAGCCTTGTGGTCCGATTCCTAACTCGTTGATCTTTTCAAGCATTTCTTTTTCCAAGTCAGCGTAGAATGGGTCCGGATTCTCTGAATCAATCGGTCTCATAAGAGCTTTCTTTGCAAGTAACGCTGCTTTATCGAACGTTCCACCGATACCTACACCTACTACCATTGGTGGGCATGGGTTTGGACCTGCTGTTTCCACTGCTTCCAAGATGAAGTCTTTGATTCCCTGAAGGCCTGCAGATGGTTTGAACATACGAATCTGACTCATATTTTCACTACCGAATCCTTTTGGTCCAACTGTGACTTTAATTTCTTCACCTGGTACAATTTCTGTGTAAAGCATTGCAGGTGTGTTATCTCCTGTGTTTCCACGACGTACTGGGTCTGCTACCACAGATTTACGAAGGTATCCGTTTGTGTAACCACGTCTTACCCCTTCATCTACTGCTTCTGCAAGGTTTCCACCTACCAAATGTACATCCTGACCAATTTCAAGAAATACACATGCCATACCTGTATCCTGGCAGATCGGAACATTTTCAGCATCTGCGATTTCATAGTTTGTGATAATCTTATCTAACACACCTTTTGCAATATCCCAGTCTTCGCAAGCTCTGCAATTTTTGATTGCACATTTTACATCGCTAGGAAGATGTGTATTAGCTTCAATACATAATCTTTCTACAACGTCAGTAATCTGACTTACATTAATTTCACGCATATCGTTTCTCTCCTAATTAGCTAAAAAAGATGATCAAGAACTGTGACACCAACACAACTGCAATGAGTGCGATTGGATATGTTGCTGCATAAGCCGCTGCCACGTCTTCTGTTCCTGCTGTACCAATCAAAGTTCCAAGTGCCGGCGTACTTGTCATACCACCTGTGATAGAACCAAGGTTGTTGAGTAAGCTGAGTTTCAAAACATATTTTGCGAAGAAGAAACCAATAAACATTGGTACAATCGTCATGATAACTCCATATACAAAATACATAACATCGAAATATTCCACAAATTCTGCTCCACCTGGGATACCTGCCCCAACCAAGAACAACATAAGGCCTAATTCTCTAAATACTTTTAATGTACTTTCTTGTGGCATGATACTGATCTTCCCGATTCTTCCGAAGTGACCGAATACCAATGCCACTAGAAGACATCCGCCTGTTGTTGTCAGTGAGAATGTTGGGCCGAATTTAATCATACCCACAAAAATACCCACAATAGCTGCGAGTGAGAAAGCGGCAAATCCGAATCCGTCCAATTCAATTAATTTACCAGTATATTTTTTCTCTTCTGCATCTGAAACCTGAACTAATTTTGCTCGTTCTTCATCCATGTTTGCTTTTGTAAGCTTTGGAATCAACTGAACAAATAATACAACACCTACCACACCGAACAGATATGCAATACCATGTCCTACAGAAACGGCACTTACATAATCAGGTGAAACAACATTTGCAACCGTATCTTTTGCTGCAGAAAATGCAGGAGTCGATGTAAGAGAACCAGAAAGTAATCCAACAATCATAGCTGTAAACTCACCATAATTGGTTTCTCCCAATGCTCTTCCCAAATAGATACATCCAATTGCAGATAATCCACCTGCAACAATAATGATAACTCCCAAAAGAATATAAGACTTAAAATTCTTTTTCATATTACCAAAGAATTTTGGCCCTGCAATAAAACCTACGGATGTTACAAAGAGAATCAATCCTAAACTTTCTACGACCTTGAGTGCATTATCTACATAAGATACCGCCTCGCCTGATTCAGTTGAAAGCATAAGTTGCTCTTTCAGTGGTTCAAAGAAGAAACATCCGAAAAGTAATGCTACGATAAATACACCAGCAGTTCCGAGGTTTACACCTTTAATTGTTACACGTCCAAGTGCATAACCAACTACTGCAATTGCTAACACACAAAATAATAAGAAAGTAACGCCTTTAATTGCGATTACTCCACCAAACAGTGACATAATTCTCTCCTCCTAAATCACAATATTAGCCCAATCTTAGTTTAATCTTGTTACACCTTCTGGTCTGTAGTCCGGTAATAACTTCGGAGACACTACCTGTGGCTCAATACCAGCGTCTTCTAACATCTTAGAAAAATCATCTACGTGAGAAAGTGTTAATTCTTTAAGTTCAACTTCCTTACATTTCGCACCAGCCTGTTGTCCGGCATTACGTCCGAATACAATGATGTCAAGTAGCGAGTTACCCATAAGTCTGTTTCTTCCGTGGATTCCTCCGATTGCTTCTCCTGCTACGTAAAGGTTTTCAACTTCTGACATACCGTTTACACCAACTTTGATACCACCGTTTTGGTAGTGAAGTGTTGGGTAGATTACGATAGGTACCTTTCTCATATCGATACCGCATCTTAAGTACATACGGAGCATACCAGGAAGTCTCTTTTCCAGAGTTCCTTCTCCGTGAATCATATCAATCATTGGAGTATCAAGCCAAATACCATCAGCTACCGGTGTTGGAACACCTTTTCCTCTTTCTTTACATTCACGAATGATTCCTGATGCTGCAACATCACGGGTTTCCAATGGATGCATGAACACTTCACCATCTACGTTTACGAACATAGCGCCCATAGAACGAACTTTTTCAGTTACCAGTGCACCGTAAATTTGTGATGGGAATGCAACACCCGTTGGATGATACTGAAGTGTATCTTGGTATAACAATGGAGCGCCTGCACGGTATGCCAAAACAAGACCGTCAGCTGTAGCACCATAGTGGTTGGATGTAGGGAAACCTTGGTAATGCATACGTCCTGCACCACCTGTTGCAATAATCACTGTTTTTGCTCTTGCAACTAAGATTTCGTTTGTTTCCATATTAAGGAGTACAGCACCTGCTGCCTTTCCGTCTGTATCTTTGATAATTTCGATAGCTGCCGTGAAGTCTACAACAGGGATTTTTCTGTTGAATACTTCATCACGAAGTACACGCATGATTTCAGCTCCTGAGTAGTCAGCTGCTGCATGCATTCTCTTACGAGATGTACCACCACCGTGAGTTGTGATCATTCTACCATTTTCATCTTTATCGAATAATACACCCAATTTGTCGAGCCAGTTGATTGCGATTGGCCCATCACAAACTAATTTTTCAACAAGTTCTGGAACGTTTGCGTAGTGTCCGCCACCCATTACATCTAAGTAATGTTGTGCAGGTGAGTCATTTTCTTTGTCAGCAGCTTGGATACCACCTTCTGCCATCATTGTGTTTGCATCACCGATACGAAGTTTCGTAACGATCATTACGTTTGCGCCAGCTTCGTTTGCTTCGATTGCAGCGGAAGAACCTGCTCCACCACCACCGATTACTAATACGTCTACATCATAATCTGGATTTGATAAATCAATATCCATATCTTTAATTCTGCTTTCGCCCTGAAGGATTTCAACTAATTCCTTTGGAGCTTTTTGTCCCGCATTAGGACCCACTTTAATTTCTTCAAAACTATCGAGATTATAATCTGGATGGAAAGCTTCAAGGAGAGCTGTTTTTTCATCAGCTGTCATACGTCTTGGCTCAAAACCAATACGTGCTGCTCTACCTGCTTCAACCTTTTTAATGGATTCCATCATCTCGGCTGTATATGGTAAACTCATTTTCTTTTCCTCCTTATTTCTCAATCTCTCTATTATTGTAAAGTTCTTTTAATTCTTCCAGAGGTTTTTGCATGATTGCTTCGATCATTGCTTTGCAGTCTCCTCTTTCGATTTCTTCCACTCTGGTTGTCAAATGTTCTGCCTCTGGTCTGATGTATTTACCAGTTAATCTTCTTGCAAGAAGTGCAACCTGTGGATGAGAAATTCCGGCTGGACAACGTGAAGAACAAACACCACACATTACACAGTCAAATGAAAGTTCTGCACATTTTTCAAACTCGCCTCTTTGAGCGTGAGCAATGTATTGCATAACGTTAAGGTCTTGTGTACAAGCCTTTGTACATGCGTTACATCCAATACATGCGTAGATTTCCGGATATAATTGCATCATTACCTGTTGTGTCGGTTTGATATCTTCGATGTTGTAAACTTTTTTCTCCAATGGGAAGAATGGGAGTGTTGCTACGCACATGTCGTTTTCTACTTTTGTAGAGCAAGCCAAACATCCTGTTAATTCATTTTTCCCCTTGATTCTGTAGATAGTAGCGCACGCACCGCAGAACCCATTTCTACAGCCACATCCACGTACTAATTGGTAACCAGCATACTCGAAAGCTTCCATAATTGTTAAATTGGATGGAACCTGATACTTTTTACCATACAAATATACATTAATCATATCTGCCATTTTTCCTTTTTCCTTTCATCCTTTTATGTTGATGATGATACTACGGATTTTTCCGCACTGTGTGCTCCCAAAATCCTACAAGCACTCGGAATCGCTCATTTTCTTTGGGAAAATGGCTGCTTCCTCATCCTTGTTCGGGTCCCAAATCATCTAATCAGAAACATTTCAGCCATCCAAGACCACAGCCCACCTTCTCCGAAGGCTAACCGCTGCAAGCAGCTCCTGGCTGTGGCTTATGGCAGAGCGCCATATGAAACAAAATGCAAAAGATTCCCTTTGTGAGCAAGCTCCCTTGTGAACTTTTGATTTTGTTTCGCATGGCTGAACTGTTTCTTAATACTCTGGTGGTAATTCACCGATTTCATCATAGCGGAATACCGGACCGTCTTTACATACGTATTTTGAACCGATGTTGCAGCGTCCGCATTTTCCGATACCACACTTCATACGAAGCTCAAATGTTGTATAAATCTGCTCATCTGTGAAACCTAATTCTTTTAATCCAGCCAATACGAATTTAATCATAATCGGAGGACCACAGATTAAAGCAACTTTATCTGTATCAAGATTTAATTCTTTTACATAAGCTGGTACAAATCCTACATGCCCGTCCCATCCTTCTTGTGGACGGTCGA
This sequence comes from Faecalimonas sp., assembly GCA_045545895.1. Taxonomy (GTDB): domain Bacteria; phylum Bacillota; class Clostridia; order Lachnospirales; family Lachnospiraceae; genus Faecalimonas. Next base: position 7,287 of record JAZQBW010000129.1, on the reverse strand, counting down.
TGGTAAGATGTACGTTAATGCCTTCTGTTTTCATCCAAACTTCCTGGATTTCTTTTAATTGAACCAAATCGTCCGCCGAACGAGAACCATAAACGATATCTACTGTTCCATAATTTTCTCTGTTGTCAATTACATAGTTGATAACAGAACGAAGTGGTGCAAGACCGATACCACCAGCGATGAAGAGAAGGTTTTTACCCTTCAGTTCTGTTTCCACTGGGAAATGATTTCCATATGGTCCTCGAACTGTGATTTCTGAGCCTACTTCTAAGCTGTGAAGGTAGTCTGTCAGTTCCCCACATTTCTTAATACTAAATTCTTGATATTCTTTGTTTGTTGGTGAAGATGTAATGGAAAACATAGCTTCACTTACACCAGGAGCACAAAGCATTGCACATTGACCTGGCATATGTTCAAATAATTTTCCGCCTTCCGGAGCATTGACACGAAATGTTTTTACATCTGGTGTTTCCTGGCGGATATCTGTAATGATTCCTACCTTTGGGATTAATGTGTCCAAAGTATAACCATCATGGCAATGACATTCACACATTAGTTTTCACCTCCCTGATTTTCAAAAGCCTTGATTACTTTAACAATGTTCAGTGCTGATGGACATTTTTCAATACAACGTCCACAACCTACGCATGAATACATACCATCGTTGTTTGCCGGGAAATAAACAAGTTTGTGCATGAATCTCTGACGGAATCTCTGCATTTGGCTTGTACGGTTGTTTCCGTGAGCCATCATGGTAAAGTCAGAGTACATACAAGAATCCCAACAACGATATCTTTGTACACCATGTCCTGTGTCGTAATCTTTAATATCATAGCATTGGCAGGTCGGACATACGAATGTACATGTTCCACATGCCAAGCATGGTTTGTACAATTCTTCCCATACAGGAGAATTGAATTTGTCTAAGAGAACGTCTCCGTTCCATCCTTCTAGTGAAAGGTTTGAATATGGAAGTTTTTCTACAATTGCACGAATTGCTTCCTTTTCTGCCTCTACTTTTGCTTCATCTGCATCTGCAAGAAGTGAAGCCACTGCACTTGTAAGCTTTTCACCTTTTTCAGTCAACGCTTTCCAGTACATTTCGCCGTCAATCATCCATGTAGCAACGTCAGCCACCGGCTCTGCACAGTCTACACCAAACACCTTACAGAAACATGTTTCTTCTGGTTCATGGCAAGCCATGGCAACGATTGTCCCGTGAGCACGTCTTGCTGCATAATATGTATCAACCGGGTCTGCTAAAAATACTTTGTCAAGTACTTCGATGCCCTTAACATCACAAGCTTTCATACCAAATACAACGAAGTCTTGGTCTTTTAAAGCTTCTGGGTCAATTTTTATTTTCTTGTCTTCTTTTCTTACCGTATATAAGTTTTCACTTTGTGGGAAGAACGCGTCTTTTGGAGATTTTACACTCTTAAGTGTATCTAAATCTACATTTGCACCTTCTGTCCATGCTGCAAAGTTTACTTGACCGTTATTATTTACCGGCAAGTATAATTCCTGTGTTTCGGCAACTTTTTGGAATAATGCCGAAAGATTTTCTTTTGCTATCTTGTACATACATTATCCCCTTTCTGCCACGATACTTGGCTCACAATCGTCAAATGTGAAATCTGTAAGTGGTCCTCTTGCTTCTGCGTCAGCACCTGCCTGGAATTCACCGTATAACTCGTTAATATCTTTGATGAATTTACGGTTGAACAAGTGAAGTCGAATGCCTTGTGGACATACTCTGCTACACTCTCCACAGTCTGTACATCTTCCAGCTACGTGGAATGCACGGATGACATGGAACATCTTTTCTTCAAAGGAATCCACATTTGCTTTTTGAGCACTGTCAAATTTATTGCTGTCAAATACACATTTGCGGCAGCTACATGCCGGACATGCATTACGGCAAGCGTTACAACGGATACATTTGCTAAGTTCTTCTTGGAAGAATGCAAATTTTTCTGCCGGAGACATTGCTTCAATCATTTCGATTTCTGCAAAACGCTCTGCGTCCTTTGTATCTCTGGATTCACCAATGATTTCATCATAAATCATGTGTTCTTTACCTTTACATACATGACATCTCTCTAACATCACGTCTGCATACGCACATGTTTTTTCACCATAAAGTGTTTGGAATGTAAGAGTATCGCATTCGTCAGTCATCTCTGCACCTGAAACACTCTCGATACCTTTGATTCCTAATTTTTTCGCTTTTTCAATATCCAATTTCCCTTTACATCCAACACCTACGATATAAGCTTTTTCTCTATCTACGCGGTGTTCTTTGATTAATTGGTTAAAGCTGTATGTATCACATGGTTTCAAGCAAACCATGGTCTTTCCTTCTAATTTAGAAGCTTCAATCATGTATTTGCTAAGGTTGGCACCACAGAAACCATTATAAACAAAGTCTTTTAAGTCTTCTGCTGTTTCAAAGTAAGCTGGTTCCGGATTGTATGGAAGATCCCCTGCTTTCCAGCCAAGAACACGTGCTACTTCGCCGCTTTCCAGAAGTTCTTTTGCACGATTTACTAATTCTTGCATCTCAAATCCCCCAATCTTACATTTTTGCCAAGTGAGTGAATCTTTTCTACAAACTCATTCATGGTTTGAGAGAATTTCACACCTTCTGCTGCTGATACCCATTCTACACGTGTACGACCATTTTCTACACCAATGTAATCCAGCATAGAGAATAACAATGTCATACGTCTTCTTGCGTAGTAGTTACCTGTTGTGTAGTGGCAGTCTCCCGGATGACATCCACAAAGGATTACACCATCAGCGCCTTTTTCGAATGCTCTTAAGATGAACATTGGGTTTACACGACAAGAACATGGTACACGGATAATTTTTACATCTGCAGGATAAGCCAAACGGCTGCTTCCAGCAAGGTCAGCGCCTGCATAACTACACCAGTTACAGCAGAACGCTACAATTTTCGGTCTGAATTCGTTATTGTTTTCTATCGACATATTGCATCTACCTCCGCTATAATCTGTCTATTTGAGAATCCTTGTAAGTCCATAGAACCAGAAGGACATGCTACGGTACAAGCACCACAACCTTGACACAATGCACTGTTTACAACAGCGATACGACGTGTCTCACGGATACCGTGGTCATTTACTTCTTTCTCTTCATATGAAATAGCTCCGTATGGACAAACATTTGCACATGTAGAACATCCGTTACACATGAGTTCGTCAGCTTTTGCTGTACATGGGTTTGTAAGCAGTTTGTCTTTTGCAAGGAGACCGATTGCTTTTACAGCGGCTGCTCCTGCCTGAGCTACTGTTTCAGGGATATCTTTTGGTCCCTGGCAAACACCTGATAAGAATACACCTGCTGTCGGTGATTCTACCGGGCGAAGTTTTGCATGTGATTCTGTCAAGAAGTTGTTTGTGTCGATACTTGCAGTCAGCATTGTAGCAATCTTTCTAACATCTGGGTTTGGTTCGATTGCTGTTGCAAGAACTACCATGTCAGCTTCTTTCAAAATCTGTTTGTTATCTAATAAATCAACACCTTGTACAAGGAGTTTTCCGTCTGGCTTAGGAATTACTTTTCCAACTTGACCTTTGATGTAATTTACGCCGTAATCTTCAACTGCTCTTCTATAGAACTCATCAAAGTTCTTACCTGGGGTACGAACGTCAATATAGAATACGGTTACATTTACATCCGGATATTTATCACGGATTAACATGGCGTGTTTTGCTGTGTACATACAACAGATTTTTGAGCAATAGCTCTTTCCTCTGTTATCTGCGCAACGGCTTCCTACACATTGGATAAATACCATTTCCTTTGGATGTTTTCCATCAGAAAGACGTTCTAAATGTCCTTTTGTAGGTCCTGCCGCGTTCATAACACGTTCTAATTCAAGTGATGTGATAACATCCTTGCTTTGGTTATATGCGTATTCATCATAGTTATCAAGTTTGATTGTATCGAAACCTGTTGCAACTACGATCGCACCATATTTTTGTGTCAAAATTTCATCTTTCTGTTCATAGTCAATTGCACCAGCCTGACATACTTTTGAACAGATACCACATTTTCCTGTCTTCATCTTGATACAAGCATCTGTATCGATGACTGGAACATTTGGAATTGCCTGTGCAAATGGTGTGTAGATTGCGCTTCTTGTGTTTAATCCACGGTTGAATTCACTTAATGACTTCTTAGATGGACATTTTTCCTGACAAACGCCACAACCTGTACACTTGTTGGCATCTACGTATCTTGCTTTCTTTCTGATATCTACTGTGAAATCACCAACGAAACCAGATACTTTTTCTACTTCACTATATGTATAGATTGTAATCTTCTCGTGTGCTGCCGCCTCTACCATCTTAGGAGTGAGGATACAAGCGGAACAGTCAAGTGTTGGGAATGTCTTGTCTAATTGAGACATTCTACCACCGATACTTGGTGTCTTTTCTACAATATCTACTTCGTATCCTGCATCAGCAATATCAAGAGCTGTCTGAATACCTGCGATACCACCGCCGATAACAAGTGCACGTTTTGTAACTAAGCTTTCACCCGGCTTAAGTGGTGCATTTAAGTTTACTTTTGCAATCGCTGCTCTTGCAAGGATAACGGCTTTTTCAGTTGCTTCTTCCATATCCTTGTGAATCCATGAACAATGTTCACGAATGTTTGCGATTTCAACCATGTATGGATTAATGCCGGCTCTCTGTGCTGCATTTCTGAATGTGTTTTCATGCATACGTGGTGAACAAGAGCATACAACGATTCCTGTTAAATTCTTTTCCTTTATCGCTGCTGCAATCTTTGCCTGTCCTGCTTCAGAACACATATATTGGTAATCTTCTGCATGAACAACGCCTGGCTCCATAGCAGCCATCTCTACGACTTTTTTCACGTCTACTGTTGCGGCAATGTTACTACCACAGTGGCAGACAAATACGCCTATTCTCTGCATGTCTTTTACCTCCTATATCTTCTGAATGCACTTACTAAAAGTTGTTGCGGAAGTTCTTCGTCTAATAATTCTGGAACTTCATCCGGCGACAAGTAAGTTGCACCTTTTTCACGTACAACAAGTTGTCTTGCTGCGTCAATTAATTTACCTGGTTTTACATCTCTTGGACAACGTTCTACGCACGCAAAGCATGAGAGACATTTCCATAAAGATTTTGACTGAACCAGATTTTCAATATCACCGTTTTGTACATAAGACACAAATTGGTGTGGTTTAATATCCATCTCGTTAAATGATGGACAGGAAGCAGAACATTTTCCACATTTCATACATTTCAGTGGATTCACGCCGCTAATCTCTTTGATCTGATCAACCTTATTTACGTGACTCATTAGATTTCTACCTCCTCTTTTACTCCAAGTGCTTCTGCAAGTAATTCTGTAAAGTATACAACTGGGAGTTTTTCTCCTGCACTCTTATTTAAATTGTACATGCAAAGAGGACAAGCTGTAATTAACATCTCAGCACCGAATCCGGCTGCACTGTCAACAATCTTGTCGCACATATTTTTTGCCATGTCTTTTTCTTTTAATGATATGTATCCGCCACAGCATTCATTGCGGTATGGGTATACAACCGGTGTTGCTCCGATTGCACGGATAAAATCTTCAATGATGGTAGGATTTTCCGGATTGTCAAATCCTAAAACCTTTCCCGGACGAAGAAGTAAGCATCCGTAGTATGCTCCGATTTTCTTACCTTTCAGTGGGTTTACCACTTTTTCTTTCAGCTTATCAAAACCAACTCTGTCGCGAAGCACTTCTAAGAAATGTAACACTTCGGTTTCGCCGGCGTATGGTTCTTCTAATTGCATATAGTTGTTTGCTCTTGTGCGAATGTCTTCCACATGTTTCATGTCATCATTCACGCGTTTTACTACGTGGTGACATGCTGAGCAAAGCGTTACTAAGTCTTGACCCTTTTCTTTTGCTGCATTTAATGTACGAACAGAAGAAAGTTTGGAAGCGATTTCATCAGTGCCAAGTGGATAAACTCCACCACAGCACTGCCAATCTTCCACTTCTTCTAATTCGAATCCCAATGCTTTTGCAGAAGCTCTGGCATAGAAGTCCAAATCTTTTGCCTTGTTTTTGAGGGTACAACCTGGATAATAACTGTACTTCATATCAATTCCCTCTCTTTTTTATAGCATTTTATTAGATTTCAATTTGAGAAATTACTGCTTTTAATGCCTCTGCACTCTTTTTAAGTTTTTCAACTTCCTCATCTGTCAATGGTACAGCGACTTTTCCTTGATGTCCGTTTGGTCCAACAAGTGATAATGTACTAAGACATACATCATCAATGCCATATTCTCCATGCATCATAGTAGAAACGGTTGCCATAGAATCTGATGCTGATACAAGTTTATTACACAATTGAACAACAGATGCTGATACAGCATAGAATGTTGCTCCCTTATTTGCAATAATCTTTCCGCCTGATTTTCTAACGTATTCAATCATAGCTTCCTTATCAACTGGCTCCACGTCTCTTCCAAGCGATTGCATTGCCTTTGCATATTCATCTACCGGTACAGCTGAAATACGTGCACAGCTCCATGGTACGAAAGATGAATCTCCGTGTTCACCAAAAATATATGCGTGTACGTTCTTCTGCGCTACTTCAAAGTGTTCTGAGATACCACAACGTAGTCTTGCAGTATCCAAAATTGTACCTGAACCAATGATTTGATTTTCCGGAATTCCTGAAACTTTCGTAAATACATATGTCATAACGTCTACCGGGTTACTTACGATTACATAAAGTGCATTTGGTGCCACAGCTGCGATTTGTGGTGCAATACTCTTTAATATATTTACATTTGTCTGTGCCAATTCAAGTCTGGTCTGACCTGGTTTACGTGCAATACCAGACGTAATGATTACGATATCAGAATCTTTTGCGTCTTCGTAATCTCCCGCAATAATCGAAATAGGGTCTCTGAAGCAAGTACCTTGGATAATGTCCATTACTTCTCCCTCTACTTTTTCTTTGTTAACATCAATCATAACGATCTCTGATGCAATATCGTCGTTTGATAATGTGTAGGCAATTGTGGAACCTACGCTGCCAGCTCCAATAATAGTTACTTTTCTACTCATAAGTGCTCCTTTCGCTTCTCAATTGTCTAATTTTTAACAATCTTTCCTTTTAAAAAATGAGCCTAAGCTCATTTATACCTCGAATATAATACCATATGTAGCCAACCGAATCAAGCATAATATTCCTTTTTCGTTATTTTTTTGACATAC
>JAZQBW010000128.1:0-3247 GCA_045545895.1 Faecalimonas sp. | reverse complement strand
AATTAAACCAGACAGTGCGATAAGTTTTGTGTTCTGCAGGGCAAATGTAAATCCTGCAAGGGAACCAGTTAACTCTACAAGCGCATCGTTAAGACCAAGCACCATACTTCCTACATACTGTAAGCTTTCCTCGTCAAGCATTTCTAGAAGAGCAGCTTCGTGTTCTTCTTCCTGTTGTCTGATAGATACGCTTTCTTCCACTTCTTCAGCGACAAGACTGTATTCTTCCTGAGCTGCTTCTTCGCCATTTTCCATTAACTTTACTGCAAATGTGAAACCAAAGATTCTAGCTATCAATTTATAGCGGAAGATTTTCGCTTTTTGAGGCTTCATTTCAATGCCTGTGTATTTCTTCCATATTTCGTAGTGAGCCTTTTCTTCCTGTGCCAGTCGAAGAAGTACTTGTTTATTTTCTTCTCCTTTGGCAAATTTCGCAATCTCTGCGTAGATAATACTTTCGTTCAATTCATTCTGCTGCATTTTTTTGATAATCATGAACGCAGCCTGAGATATGTTTTTCATGTCATCCCTCCGTATCTTTTGTATTTATATATTACCATATTGTATTCTTTTTTGCACAAAATTATTGGTTGTAATTGGAAAATAATTATGATAGAATAGGTGAGGTTTTGAGGAAAACAGAAGATATAAGTTTGAAAGGATCTGAGAATTATGAGTAGTACAGAGCAAAAAAAGGGCGGTTGGCGCACGAACAAATGGATTCGCGCAGCAATTCCGGCGTTACTTTTACATTGCAGTATCGGTACAGTATACTGTTGGTCAATCTTTAGTCAAGAAATTGCAGATTATATTGGATTTTCTAAGGGTGCAACAGAATGGGCATTCAGTTTTGCTATTTTCTTCCTTGGTATGTCAGCAGCATTCCTTGGAAATGTAGTGGAAAAGGATATTCACAAGTCTTCACTTATTGCAGCAATTTGTTTTGCGGCAGGTATGGCTGGAACAGGAGCATTTATCTACTATGGTGGATTACATAAAGGAAGCGTTGTTGCTCTTGTTGGTATTTATGTGTGTTATGGTTTGATTATGGGTATCGGTCTTGGTACAGGTTATCTTTCACCGGTTAAGACATTGATGCTTTGGTTTGCAGATAGAAAAGGTCTTGCAACAGGTCTTGCAGTTGCAGGATTTGGTGCAGCAAAAGCAATTGCAAGCCCGATTATGCAATCAATGCTTGCAAGTCTTGGAGAAGGCGGCATTTATAAAATGTTCTATATTTTAGCGGCAGTTTATTTTGTAATGATGTTCGTTGGACATTTATTACTTAAAAAACCGGATGATTGGCATGAACCACAGACAAAGGAAAAAGGACAGAGCATTTTAGATGTTATTAAGACAAGACCGATTATGAACTATGTTGGTATTTGGTTAATGTTTTATATTAATATTACATGTGGACTTGCACTTATTTCACAGGAAAAGATGATTGTGAAGTGTCTTGGACTTGCTGCTTTTGTAGGTGTTATCTCTACCGTTTCTGCTGTATTCAATGCAGCAGGTCGTTTGGGATTATCTGCTATGGCTGATAAGATGAAAGATAGAAACACCATGTATAAAATCATCTTCGTTGGCTCTATCGTATTTACAGGTCTTGTTATTTTGACAGGTGGTATTAAAAATGGAGCTGGCAACATGGGACTTACTATTCTTGTGTTAGCACTTATTATGGTCGTAAATGCCGGTTACGGCGGAGGTTTCTCTAATGTACCTACATTACTTTCAGATCAATATGGAATGGGTAGCATCAGTGCTCTTCACGGAATTACACTTTCCGCATGGGCATTTGCCGGACTTTCAGGAAATCAATTGGCAAACTGGATTGTCCAAAACTTTGGACAAGAAGTTGAGATTGGTGGAAATATGGTGAATCCGGTTGGTTATCAGATGGTGCTCTATGTAACAATTATTCTTTACATTATTGCACTTCTTCTTAGTGTATTCTTTGTAAAGATGCCAAAAGAATCGAAATAATATATTGAAACCGAGTTCGAAATCATTATTTTTGGACTCGGTTTTTTATGGAAAAATGCGTATAAATAGATGGAGAAGGCACCATGCTAATCCATAGGAAAATGTGCGAAAAAGAGTTGCTACACATACTCTTTTCATGTATAATTATTAGGATAAGTAGATTTTAAAATAGGAGGATTTTAAACATGTCACAACGCAAAGACATTAAAAAAGTACTGATTATTGGTTCAGGTCCTATTATCATCGGACAGGCTTGCGAGTTTGACTACTCAGGAACTCAAGCATGTAAAGCCCTTCGTAATTTAGGTTATGAAATCGTATTGGTAAACTCTAACCCTGCTACAATTATGACAGACCCTGAGATTGCCGATGTTACTTATATTGAACCACTTAACGTGGCTCGCTTGGAGCAGATTATTGCGAAAGAGAGACCGGATGCATTACTTCCAAACCTTGGAGGACAATCAGGTCTTAACCTGTGTTCGGAATTAGCTGAAGCAGGTGTTCTTGAAAAATACAATGTAAAGGTTATCGGTGTTCAGGTTGATGCTATCGAACGTGGTGAAGACAGAATCGAGTTCAAGCATACAATGGATAGTCTTGGAATTGAGATGGCAAGAAGTGAGGTTGCATACTCTGTAGACGAGGCACTTGCAATTGCTGACAAATTAGGATATCCGGTTGTACTTCGTCCGGCATACACCATGGGTGGAGCAGGCGGCGGCCTTGTATATAATGTAGAAGAATTAAAGACAGTTTGTGCGCGTGGTCTTCAGGCTAGTTTGGTTGGACAAGTATTGGTTGAAGAGTCTATCTTAGGATGGGAAGAATTAGAGTTAGAGGTTGTTCGTGATGAAGAAGGCAATATGATCACTGTATGCTTCATCGAGAATATTGACCCACTTGGAGTTCATACAGGTGACTCCTTCTGTTCGGCTCCAATGCTTACTATTTCTGAAGAGGTTCAGAAACGTTTGCAGGAAAAATCATATAAGATAGTTGACTCTGTACAGGTAATCGGTGGATGTAATGTACAGTGGGCACATGATCCTAAGACAGACAGAGATATCATCATCGAAATCAATCCAAGAACATCGCGTTCTTCAGCACTTGCTTCAAAAGCAACCGGTTTCCCGATTGCTTTAGTATCAGCAATGCTCGCATCAGGATTGACTTTGGCAGATATTCCATGTGGAAAATACGGTACTTTGGATAAATATGTTCCGGATGCAGATTATGTGGTTATCAAATTTGC
>JAZQBW010000127.1:0-4464 GCA_045545895.1 Faecalimonas sp. | reverse complement strand
AGACCTGACATTTCGTCAGGTCTACAAACAAAAACTACGGAAAAGGGATTCGAACCCCTACTAACAGAGTCAGAGTCTGCTGTGCTACCATTACACCATTCCGCAATATTTCGAACAGTCTTATTATATCAATCTCAAAAGAAAAATCAAGTCTTTTTTTTATTTTCTTTCGATTTTCCATTTTCCCTGGAAATCCAACCAATCATCTGTCCGGAAAGAATGACCGTCAGCAACGAATACAAAATTCGTCTCAACGGTATATAGGTAAGCGACAAACCAAGCACTGTCAAATCACTAAACAAATAAATCCACTGAATATCTTTCTTCAGAACCTTAGACAGGCTCATAGCCAGTGCATCATCTCCGCAGGTTGCGCCACCCACACGAACGCAGATACCAATTCCCACACCTACGAAAGCAGCACCTAGAACTGCGGCGATTAGCGGATGATTTTGAATCTCCGGCCAAATCGGATCAAATTGCTCGAATACAAAATAAAATACCGAATACGCGCCACCGGAAATACAGGAGTATGCAACAAAACGTTTGCCTAGTGTTTTCCACCCCAAATAGTAACATGCAAAATTAATAATCAACCCCGAAAATGCCGGAGAAATATGAAACCAATGATATAACAGTAATGTAAGTCCCAGTACACCGCCTTCTGTCACATTTGACTGGGCATGAATATGATAAAGTCCAAATGCAAGTATGGCACTTCCAAGAAGCATAACAAAACTATCTTTCATTAACGATTTTGTCAAATATCTTCCAATTCTCATCTGTAATCCTCCTACCAACTACTCTGTCATTTTAGCCCAAGACATTTCCCAATGCAACCTCTATCCTTCCCTCCTAGATATCTTTCCTTGATTTTTTCAATTAATGTGATAAAAATCTGCAAAAAAATATTGTAAAATGCTTTATTTTGTGATAAAAAATGAGAGTGAGATGTTTTTTATCTCGCTGTTTATTGATTCATACATAGAAAGGACGATCAAAAATGGAAAAGATCTACACAGGAAAAACGAAAGACGTTTACAAACTTGACAATGGAAATGTAATGTTAAAATTTAAAGATGACTGTACAGGAAAAGATGGAGTATTTGATCCAGGTGAAAATTCTGTCGGTTTAACAATCGAAGGAATCGGAAAAGCGAACTTAGAAACATCTATTCACTACTTTGAATTATTAAAAGAAGCTGGAATCAAAACACACTACGTTTCAGCAAACTTAGAAGACGCTACAATGGAAGTTCTTCCGGCTACAGTATTTGGACACGGTCTTGAAGTAATCTGCCGTCTTGTTGCTACCGGAAGCTTCATCAGAAGATATGGCGAATACATTGAAGATGGTACTGTATTAGAAGGCGGATACGTTGAATGTACATTCAAGAACGACGCTTTAGGTGATCCACTTGTAACAGGCGAAGGTCTTGCAGCACTTGGTGTTATGACACCAGCTATGTTCGAAAGCATGAAAGAACAAACATTAAAGATCACAAAAGTTGTCGCTGACAACCTGAAGACACTTGGTCTTGATTTGTGGGATATCAAATTTGAATTTGGTTACAACAATGACGAAGTTATCTTAATCGACGAAATTGCTTCTGGTAACATGAGAGTTTACAAAGATGGTAAAATTGTTGACCCAGTTGAATTGACAAAGATTATCAATAATAGATAAATTTAAGGGTACCGAATTGGTACCCTTTTTTGTATGAGTTTATACAGTTTTTCATTTAGGAACACCCCTAATGAACTAAATATTTATCTCACCTTCGAATGAAACTTCCGCAGGCCCGGTCATATATACCTTATTCGCCTCTCTATCCCATTCGATCAATAAATCTCCTCCGAGAAGTTTTACTGTGACTTTATCTTCTGTCAGTCCATTTAAAATACTGGCCACTGCCACAGCACACGCGCCGGTTCCACAGGCTAGTGTTTCTCCTGAGCCTCGTTCCCATACACGCATTTCTACGGTGTTTCTATCAATGACTCTTGCAAATTCTGTGTTAATACGATTCGGAAAACGCTCATGATTTTCAAACCTGGGTCCAATCTTTTCGATTTCCAATCCTTTTACATCATCGATGTAAACAACGGTATGCGGATTCCCCATGGAAACACCCGTCATACGATATTCTTTTCCATCTACCATAATCGGAGCATGGATTACGGAATCTCCTTCTGCCACAATTGGAATATTAGAAGGGCGAAGTTCCGGACTTCCCATATCCACTTTTACAAGTTTTACTTTTCCGTCTTCCACTGTGAAATCAAGATACTTGATTCCACCTAGTGTTTCCACAGAAATACTTGTTTTATCCGTCAAACCATAGTCGTAAACATATTTTCCAACGCAGCGGATTCCATTTCCACACATTTCTCCACGTGAGCCGTCTGCATTGTACATCTCCATCTCAAAATCAGCAACTTTAGATGGGTTAATCATAATCAGTCCATCTGAACCTACACCAAAGTTACGATTGCTTACTTTAACCGCTACTTCGGATGGATTGTCAATCTTCTCCTGAAAACAATTTACATACACGTAGTCGTTTCCCAATCCTTGCATTTTTGTAAATTTCATAGCTTTCTTCCTCATCTTTTCTACTTTTCTTCCTTGTGGGGCAAATCAATCTGGGGACGTACATGCAATTCCTTGGAAATATACTTGCCGTCTTTTCGATGTTGCTTCACACATTCAGTAAGAAGAAACTCGATTTGTCCGTTAAGCGAACGAAAATCATCTTCTGCCCAAGCTGCAAGGGCATCGTATAACTTCGGTGAGAGCCGAAGAGGTACTTGTTTCTTCACATCTGCCATATTAATACAAACTTCCTGTATTTACAATAGGTTGTGCGTCATGATTTCCACAAAGAACTACTAACAAATTAGATACCATAGCAGCTTTTCTTTCGTCATCTAATGTTACTAAATCATTTTCGTTCAAACGCTCAAGAGCCATTTCCACCATGCCAACAGCTCCGTCCACAATCATTTTTCTAGCATCGATAATTGCAGACGCCTGTTGTCTCTGAAGCATCACTGCTGCAATCTCCGGTGCATAAGCTAAGTACGTGATACGTGCTTCCACAACTTCCAAACCTGCTTCTTCTACCTTGGATTGAATCTCATCTTTAATACGTTGTGCTACAACTTCACTGGAACCACGAAGGCTACCTTCGTCAGCAATTCCATCACCTGTTGTATCTACGTTCGGCGCAACATCATACGGATATAAACGAACAATGTTACGAAGTGCACTATCGCACTGCAAAGAAAGGTATTCTTTATAATTATCTACGTTAAATACAGCTTTTGCCGTATCAACCACACGCCATGTTACTGCAATTCCAATTTCCACCGGATTACCTAGACAGTCATTGATTTTTTGACGATTGTTATTCAATGTCATGATTTTTAAAGAAATCTTCTTGTCTGGCACCTCCATTGCAACCTCTGCACCGGTGGAAGCAATGACTAATGGTTTTTTCGCACCTGCATCCACATCGCCACTTTGATTCAACTTCGTCTTTGCTGCCGGATTAAATCCAGTACAGAATGGATTCACAAAATAGAATCCTTCGTTTTTCAATGTACCGATATATTTACCAAACAATGTAAGTACTAATGCTTCCTGTGGCTTTAAAGTTCTAAGTCCACAGAATAAAATCCAACCAAGTGAAATCCAAATTGCTGTCACCACAATCACTGGAACATTTTCAGCTATGGCACCGAAAACCAATCCCACAATCGCAACCACATACAATGCCAATGTTAGTAATAATATTGACATTCCATTTTTCTTGTTATTTAATGTAACTTCTTTCATAATGAAACCTCCCGTCTCTTTTTGATATCAAAATGATATCATATTTATTTCATCTTTGCAATACATTTTTCAAAAAATTCATGTTTTATTCTAGTACAAGCAAATTTATGCATAGATTGAGATAAAAGAGATGCTTTTGGAGTAAGAATGAAACTAGTTTGGAAGGTAGGACTGCTACTGGCAATACTTTTTGTCGGTGTAAAATTTGGCATGTCACAAACAGTAAAAGTAAGCAATACGGTAAATGGAAAAGAATTGCCCATTTATTCAGTAGAAACAGATGCTAAAAAAGTGGCGCTTTCCTTTGACGCTGCTTGGGGAAATGAGGACACACAGATTATTTTAGATACTTTGGCAAAATATAATGTACACGCCACCTTTTTTATGACGGGTGGTTGGGTGGAAAACTATCCGGAAGATGTGAAGAGAATACATGCTGCAGGACACGATTTGGGAAACCATAGTGAGAATCACAAAAACATGAGTCAGCTGACGGATGATGGATGTCAAGATGAACTTTTAAAGGTACATAATAAGGTAAAAGAATTAACTGGTGTGGAAATGTGCCTGTTTCGACCGCCATACGGAGATTACGATGACCATGTAATTACAAATGCAAAAAA
>JAZQBW010000126.1:0-16536 GCA_045545895.1 Faecalimonas sp. | reverse complement strand
TGGCCTCCGACTTGTTCACTCCCTTTAGAATCACTTGTCCATCAAAACTTTTCACGATATTACGAAACTCAATTAACTTCTTTTGTTCCATAGTGGCTTCTCCTTCCAAATCGCAAATTACTCCTATATTAATGATTTAATATTATCACTGGATGAGCATATTTGCAATTGCTATTAATTGTTATCTTTTGTTACGGGAATCGTTGTCAGCGGTAAGGAAATGTTATATAATAAAGATTAGTAATTTTTGGAGGATTTTTTATGAGAAAGAGGAACAAACTACTTTCGGCAGTGCTGGGCGCAGTCCTCTTGACAGGTAACATTGGTATGTGTGCAAATGCAGCCAATGTTGTTGAGATTCCGGCAACGGAGGTAGATAGTGTATATAATCTGGCAGTTGATTCCAATGAAATAGAAGGGTGGGCACAGGGACCACACATTTACAGCGAATCGGGAATTGTAATGGATATGGATAGTGGTGCCATTCTTTATGCTAAAAATATTGATGACCAACATTATCCGGCCAGTATTACTAAGGTAGCAACTGCCTTAATCGCATTGCAGAATTACCAGTTGGATGAGGTTGTAAAATTTACTTGGGATGATATTGGATTTTTAGAATATGGTGATGCGCATATCGGTATTAAGGAGGATGAAGAACTTCTTATGGAGGATGCACTGTATGGTATGCTTTTGGCATCGGCAAATGAGGTATCCCATGGAATTGGCGCCCATATGGAGGGTGGATACGAAGCATTTCTTCAAGTGATGAATGAGACCACAAGGGAATTGGGTTGTAAAAATTCAAATTGGACCAACACACATGGTCTTCATGACGAAGAACATTATACATCGGCGCGGGATATGGCACTTATCAGTTCGGCTGTATTTCAATATGAGAAGTTTCGAGAAATAACAAGCACCTATCAGCATGTCATTCCGGTTACCAACATTACCAATGAAGAGAGATATGTACACCAGAACCATAAGATGATTCGAGAATGGGACAACAGATATTATGAATATTGTGTTGGTGGAAAGACCGGTTATACAGACCAGGCTCTTTCAACCTTAGTAACATTTGCAACAAAGGACGACACCAATTTAGTTGCAGTGGTAATGAGAACTCATGGCGGTGGTAATAATGCATATGTAGATACAAGAGCAATGCTAGATTATGCATTTGAGAATTTTACCAAGGTTCCGGTTTCCAAGGACTTGGTGGCAAATGCTACGATTCAAAAATTTGACGATTCAGCTTATGTAGTATTGCCGGAAGGGATAGAGACAAGCCAGCTTGTGTATTCTTATGAGGAACCGACGGAATTGGGAGACAAGACGGGAACGGTTACTTTTACTTATAGTGGACAAGAAGTAGGAACTGTGGAGACAACGATTACGGTTAAACGCTATAATGAGATACATGGAATTGTAGATGGAAAAAAAGAGACAGAAAAAGAGAAAAAAGGCATGCCGATCATATTAAAAGTAATCTTTATTATCATAGCGGTTCTTGTGGTTGCCATGATTGGGCTGGTATGCTTTGTTGCTTATAAAAGAAAACAACTGGAGAAAAGACGTAGGGAGCGACGTCGGCAGTACAGACAGCAGAGGGATATATAATGAAAAAAAGGGATAAATTCGAACCTGATAATCCGGCAAAGTCATCGCCAGATATAAAAAAGGTTTCTGCGGAAAAGAAACCAAAGAGAAAAGAAGATAGAAAAATGAGAAGGTCAAAAAGAAGAAGACGTGCCATCGTCATTCTTCAGGCCCTTGTGTCATTGGCGTTCATAGTTATTATGTCAATGTTAGGGGTATTGCCATTTAAACATATGATGATACTAATCGGAATCATTGTGGCCTTGTTTGGAATCACCTATGTGACCCAGAAGGGCAAAAAAGCAGTGGCGATTTTTGGAAAAATATTCAGTTTGTTGATTATGGTAGTGCTTGTTCTAGGAGGAGTTTTGGCAGGCGTTGCCAATTATATATTAGACACTGTAACCGATGCTCCGTATGAAACTGATGTTAAGGAAGTGACAGCTCCCATTGATGTGATGGGTAGCACACAGTTTTTCTCAGTGGCAGAGGATTGCTTTAGTGTTTATATCCGGGATGCCCAGGATGATATAGATGGAAATAGTGCCAGCAAGGTAAATATGCTCGCCACCATTCATCCGGAAACAAAGCAAATGCTTCTCACTACCATACCGGCGGAATACTATGTTACCATCCCGGATGTTTCCAACGGTCAAAAAGAAAAGCTTAGTGAGGCGGGAACCTTTGGGGTAGAGGCGTCTATGAAGGCGCTGGGGAACCTTTATGAGACAGAGATTTCCTATTATTTGAAAGCGGATTTTGAATGGTTGAAGGAAAAGAAGGAAATGGTAAAGAAGCCGATTTCGGTTGATATGGTAAAAGACCTTTGCTATTTCGTAATTTCTGTTTCAGATCATGTGAGAACCAATCTGACCAAGTACGAAGTGCAGGAATTGATAAAGAAACAGATGTTGGAAGGTGGACGTTTCAACCGCGTTTCTAAGGTGGCCACCGGTACTGTTACAAGCAATTATACATATACCATGCCGGATACGGAAAGTTTTGTAATGACACCTGACCAAGATTCTGTAAAAGAGATTATCGATTCTATTAATCGTGTGGAAGATGGAGAGATTTTAAAGAATACAATTCAGTTAAAATAAGAAGAAACCCTTGACTTATCAAGGGTTTCTTCTTATAATAAGGAGCGTATAGCGAAAAAACGTTGACGAAGACAGTAGGATATATGGAAAGCAAAAAGCGAGTCAGGGACGGTGAGAGCCTGGTGTGAGTAAATATATTTGAATATCACTTCTGAGTTGCAGTCGCCGAACTGGGAATTCAAAATCCAAATTAAGCGCTGACGGCATTCCACCGTTAATAGGAACTCATATGATGGTATGATGTAATTGGTGGTTTAACGCAGATACTTTATCTCGTCCTATTACAGGGCGAGATTTTTTGTTTTACTATTCAGCCATGCGGCAAATATATGCATTGGTGACGTCGTGTATGGCTGAATACTAATATTTTATCAACATGTTAGAGAAAGGAAAAAGCTATGTATCAGAAAGTATCGACAGATCTCAAATTTGTAGATCGCGAAAAGAAAACAGAGAAGTTTTGGGCGGATAACCAGATTTTTGAAAAAAGTATGGAAAATCGCAGGGAGGGTGAGACATACACATTTTACGATGGACCACCGACAGCCAATGGAAAACCACACATTGGTCATGTATTAACACGTGTTATTAAGGATATGATCCCAAGATACCGTACCATGAAAGGCTATATGGTGCCAAGAAAAGCAGGATGGGATACACATGGACTCCCAGTAGAGCTTGAAGTGGAAAAGATGCTTGGATTGGATGGAAAGGAACAAATCGAAGAATACGGTTTGGAACCATTCATCGGTCACTGTAAGGAAAGTGTTTGGAAATACAAAGGAATGTGGGAAGATTTTTCTGCAACCGTAGGTTTCTGGGCAGATATGGAGAATCCATATGTAACTTACCACAATGACTTTATCGAATCTGAGTGGTGGGCATTAAAACAAATCTGGGATAAAGGGCTTTTATACAAAGGGTATAAGATTGTGCCTTATTGCCCACGTTGTGGAACACCCCTTTCCAGCCATGAAGTAGCACAGGGCTACAAGGATGTAAAAGAACGTTCCGCAATCGTAAGATTTAAAGTGAAAGGCGAAGATGCTTATATCTTGGCTTGGACAACAACGCCTTGGACACTTCCATCCAACGTTGCACTTTGTGTCAACCCAAATGAAACTTATGTAAAAGTGAAAAATGGGGAATACACATACTATATGGCAGAGGCCTTGGTAGAAAGTGTATTAGAAGGTGATGTAGAAGTATTAGAGTCCTACGTTGGAAAAGATTTAGAAGGAAAAGAATACGAACCATTATTCCCATTTGTAGAATTAAATAAAAAGGCTTACTATGTGACATGCGACACATATGTAACACTGACAGATGGTACAGGTGTGGTTCATATTGCGCCTGCATTTGGTGAAGACGATGCGCAGGTAGGACGTAAGTACGACCTTCCGTTCCTTCAATTAGTAGATGAAAAAGGTGAGATGACAGAAGAAACTCCTTGGGCAGGTACTTTCTGTAAGAAAGCAGACCCGAAGGTGTTACAAGACTTGGAAGACAGAGGACTTTTATTCTCTGCACCAAACTTTGAGCACAGTTATCCACACTGCTGGAGATGTGACACACCACTTATCTACTACGCACGTGAATCTTGGTTTATCAAGATGACAGCGGTAAAAGAAGACTTAATCAGAAACAACAATACAATTAACTGGATTCCGGAAAGTATCGGGAAGGGACGTTTTGGAGACTGGCTTGAAAACGTGCAAGACTGGGGTATCAGCCGTAACCGTTACTGGGGAACACCGCTGAATATCTGGGAATGTTCTTGCGGACATATGCATTCTATTGGAAGTATCGAAGAGTTAAAATCTATGTCTGACAACTGTCCGGAGGATATTGAACTTCATCGCCCATTTATTGATGCAGTGACCATCAAATGTCCACACTGCGGCAAGGAAATGCATCGCGTACCGGAAGTAATTGACTGTTGGTTCGATAGTGGAGCCATGCCATTTGCACAACACCACTATCCATTTGAAAATAAGGAGTTGTTTGAACAGCAATTCCCTGCCAACTTTATTTCCGAAGCAGTAGACCAGACACGTGGATGGTTCTACTCATTGTTGGCAATTTCAACACTTATTTTCAATGAAGCACCGTACAAGAATGTAATCGTTCTGGGTCACGTGCAGGATGAAAACGGTCAGAAGATGAGTAAATCAAAAGGAAACGCAGTAGACCCATTTGACGCATTAGAGACATATGGTGCTGATGCAATTCGCTGGTACTTCTATATTAATAGTGCACCATGGCTACCAAATCGTTTCCATGGAAAAGCAGTTGTGGAGGGACAACGTAAATTCATGGGTACCTTGTGGAATACCTATGCATTCTTCGTGCTTTATGCGGAAATCGACCAATTTGACGCAACAAAATATGCATTAGAATATGATAAATTAAGCGTCATGGATAAATGGCTACTGTCCAAACTGAATACACTCATTAAGACAGTGGATGAGAACCTTGAAAATTACAGAATTCCGGAAAGCGCAAGAGCACTTCAGGACTTTGTAGATGATATGAGTAACTGGTATGTAAGAAGAAGCCGTGAACGTTTCTGGGCAAAAGGAATGGAACAAGACAAGATTAATGCGTATATGACTCTTTATACAGCACTTGTGACAGTTGCGAAGGTAGCTGCACCGATGATTCCATTTATGACAGAGGACATCTATCAAAACTTAGTAAGAGGGCTTGATGCAAATGCACCGGAAAGTATTCACTTGTGTGATTATCCGGTTGCAGATGAGGCATGGATTGATAAGGAATTAGAAGCAAACATGGATGAAGTACTGAAATTGGTTGTAATGGGTCGTGCCTGCAGAAATGCTGCAAATATCAAAAACCGTCAGCCAATTGGGAAAATGTTTGTGAAATCAGAAAAGGCATTGCCAGAATTTTATCAGGAAATCGTGGAAGAAGAGTTAAATGTGAAGACATTAGAATTTACAGATGATGTTCGTGCATTTACTTCATACACATTTAAACCACAACTGAGAACTGTTGGACCGAAATTTGGTAAAATCTTGGGTGGAATTAAAGCAGCACTTGATACCATTGATGGAAATGCAGCAATGGATGAGATTAAGGCTACAGGTATGCTCAAATTAGATATCAATGGTCAAGAAATCACATTATTGGAAGAAGACCTTTTGATTGACATGACACAAATGGAAGGTTACGTATCTGAGAACGACAACAGTATTACAGTTGTACTGGATACAAATCTGACAGAAGAATTGTTGGAAGAAGGTTTTGTACGTGAATTAATCAGCAAAATTCAGACCATGAGAAAAGAAGCTGATTTTGAAGTGACAGACAAGATTAAAGTTTACTACGAGGGTACAGAAAAAGCAGAAGGCATTTTTGCAAAGCATGCTGATGAAATCGGCGGCGAAGTATTAGCAGTGGAAGTCTTGAAAAAAGTGCCAGCCGGATATACAAAGGAATGGAATATTAATGGTGAAAAGGTAACTCTCGGAGTTGAAAAATAAGGAGAGGTATTATGGCACAGAAAAAATTTAATAAAAAAGAATTTCAACAAGCAGTAAAAGATAATGTAAAAAGACTGTATCGAAAAACCATCGAGGAAGCAACAGAGCAACAGCGTTTTCAAGCGGTTGCATATGCAGTAAAAGATGAAATTATCGACAACTGGCTTGCAACTCAGGAACAATACAAAAAAGATGACCCGAAGACAGTTTACTATATGTCCATGGAATTCTTAATGGGTAGAGCATTAGGAAACTGCTTAATTAACTTAACTTCCTACAAAGAAGTTCGAGAAGCGTTAGAAGAAATGGGAATCAATCTCAATGTCATTGAAGATGAAGAGCCAGATGCAGCACTTGGTAACGGTGGTCTTGGTCGTCTTGCTGCCTGTTTCTTAGATTCCTTGGCTTCCCTTGGATATGCAGCTTATGGTTGCGGTATTCGTTACAAATACGGTATGTTTAAGCAAAAAATTGAAAATGGATATCAGGTAGAAACACCGGACAACTGGTTAAAAGAAGGGAATCCATTTGAAGTTCGCCGTGACGAATATGCTAAGGAAGTACGCTTTGGTGGAACCATCCGTACAGAATTTGATACAAAAACCGGAAGATACAACTATATTCAGGAAAATTATGAATCCGTGCTTGCAGTTCCATACGATATGCCAATCGTTGGTTACAACAATAAGATTGTAAACACACTTCGCATCTGGGATGCAAAAGCGATTACAGAATTCCAGTTGGATAAATTCGATCGCGGTGAGTATCAGAAAGCTATTGAGCAGGAGAACCTTGCAAAGACAATTGTAGAGGTATTGTATCCAAACGATAACCACTATGCAGGAAAAGAACTTCGTTTGAAACAACAATATTTCTTCATCTCAGCAAGTTTGCAAGAAGCCATTGCAAAATACAAGAGAGAACACGATGGAGATATCAGAAGGTTCTATGAAAAGGTAACCATTCAGATGAACGATACCCATCCAACGGTTTCTGTTGCAGAACTTATGAGACTTCTCATGGATGAAGAAGGTTTGGAATGGGATGAAGCATGGGACATCACAACGAAGACTTGTGCTTATACAAACCATACAATTATGGCAGAAGCCCTTGAAAAATGGCCAATCGACCTGTTCAAGAGACTGCTTCCACGTGTATATCAGATTGTAGAAGAAATCGACCGTCGTTTTGTAAAAGAAATCAGAGAAAAATATCCAAACAACGAAGAAAAAGTTCGTAAGATGGCTATTTTATATGATGGTCAAGTGAAGATGGCCCACCTTGCAATTGCAGCAGGGTATTCTGTAAATGGTGTTGCGGCTCTCCACACAGAAATCTTAAAGAAACAAGAGTTAAAAGATTTCTATGAAATGATGCCGGAAAAATTCAACAACAAGACAAATGGTATTACACAGAGACGTTTCTTGCTTCATGGTAACCCACTTCTTGCAGACTGGGTAACCGAGCATATTGGAGATGGCTGGATTACAGACCTTTCTCAAATGACAAAATTAAAACCACTTGCAGATGATAAAAAGGCAAGAAAAGAATTCATGGAAATCAAATACCAGAACAAAGTTCGTCTTGCGAAATATATCTTAGAGCACAATGGCGTGGAAGTAGACCCGAACTCTATTTTCGATGTTCAGGTAAAGAGATTGCATGAATACAAACGTCAGTTATTAAATATTTTACACGTAATGTATTTATACAATCAGATCAAAGACCATCCGGAAATGTCCTTCTATCCAAGAACATTTATCTTTGGTGCAAAGGCAGCAGCGGGATACAGACGTGCAAAACAAACCATCAAGTTAATCAACTCTGTTGCAGATGTGATTAATAACGATGCAAGTATTAACAACAAGTTGAAAGTGGTATTTATTGAAGACTATAGAGTATCCAATGCAGAATGGATTTTCGCAGCAGCAGATGTGAGCGAACAAATCTCCACTGCATCCAAAGAAGCATCCGGTACAGGTAACATGAAGTTTATGTTAAACGGAGCACCAACACTTGGTACAATGGACGGTGCCAACGTAGAAATCGTAGAAGAAGTAGGTATAGAAAACGCCTTTATCTTTGGACTTAGCTCAGACGAAGTGATTAACTACGAGAACAACGGTGGATACAACCCAGTTGATATTTACTTCTCAGATTGGGATATTAAACGAGTAGTTGACCAGCTTGTAGACGGAACCTATGCAAATGGTGACAGAGAGTTATATCGTGATTTATATAATTCACTCCTCAACACTTACAGCAGTGACAGAGCAGACACTTATTTCATCTTAAAAGATTTCAGAAGTTATGCAGATGCACAAAAACGCGTGGAAGAAGCATACAGAGACCAAGACAAATGGGCGAAGATGGCACTTCTTCAAACCGCTTCTTGTGGTAAGTTCACATCTGACAGAACCATTCAGGAATATGTGGATGAGATTTGGAAACTTGATAAGGTTGTTGTAAAAAAATAGTTGGAATTAGAAGACTTTGTAACTTTTTACAAAGTCTTCTTATATATCCCACAGAATTTCCGCAACCTCACGAATCTCCGTTCCTTCAAAAAAATATTGCAGAATCTCTTCGTGTGTTTTTCCTTCTTTCGCCATTTCGTTGGCAGTATACTGACTAAGTCCCAGCCCGTGCCCGACACCTCTTGTAATCACCCGTGTTTTTCCAGCGAATTCCTGAAGTTCAAAAGCACTTGATGCCAATTCATATGTATCCCGAAAATTTTCGCCACTAATTATTTCCTCCCCAACTTGCACTTCTAAAACATAACCGGCACTATCTGTGGTGAGCACCTTGGCGCCTGCCACCGGAATGACTTTAGACTGCATTTGCATATCTCCGCCAATATCCTTGGCGCAATCTTTTATTTGCAAATAAGGATATGCATTACTTTCTAGCACCTCCTGGCCGCTCCGTGTTTTTCCGTTGGACAGTTGATGAAAAGGTACTAAAGCAAGTTCTTCCCCATACATGACAACTTGTCCTTCTGTTTCCTGCCAAATTTCTTTTAATTTCTGATACCATACCCCATCCATATTTGGTCTTTGCAACAACTCTTTATCCAATTCTTTCACTTCACTATAAACGGTAGTCCGAACAATTACCGCCTGTGCTTTTAACATTTCCTCCTCATAATCAGAAGAAACTTCTTTTGCCAATACCCCGATACAATAATCATCCAATGCAGAGTGCTGCTCTGTTTCTATATTTTCTCCGTTCATAAAAATGGTGATAATATATGGTAGTAATATGGCAATAATGGCAATTGCGCCTAGTTTTTTCAATCTTTGCAACATAAAACAAGCCTCCCATACAGTATTGTATGAGAGGCCTATATGTTTTATGCCTCGAACGTGTTCATATACCTTTCCACACACATTAGCAATATTCTTTTACATAATCCGCAAAATAAGGTAATGCCAGAGAAATGTAAGCTTGTCGCCCTTCCAAAATTCCTCTCTTTATCAGCCTGTCTCTATACATAGAATAGTTGCCAGAGCGCTCTTCCATGAGTTCAAGAACTTCTTCCCGTTTGTATTCGTCCTTATCTGTCAGGAGTTTCACTAAAAATCTATCTGTATCCGTCAATTCCTCCCATATTTTTTCATAAGAATACGCAAATAATTCCGCTTTCAGTTCCGGAATTAGATGTTCCAAACCATCCTCACTGTTTTTCTTAAAATATAACGCTCCTAACTTCTGAAATGCATATGCATATCCTTTCGTACATTTTGCCATTTCACGAGCTTCGTCGTGACTAACATTCAGTCTGTATTTATACATCTCAGACATTCTTACCATATTAAGAGGTTCTGTTTTGATGGTCGTAGCCCTTCTGAAAAACGTGAGGTTTTTCACATTACTTACTTCTTGCAGATTTTCATAAAGACCAGTGCATACAAGATATACTGGATAATTAGCCCTAAGCCACCTACCATACTCGGAAGCGAACTTTATCATATCTATTGTCTTTGAGACCTCGTCAATTCCTATGAGTATCTTTTTTCCACGCTCTTGTGCTTGTTGAAGCATAGATTCAATTTCAACACCAATATCGAAAAAATCATTTTCCATTTCGGCGGCATATCCAATACCTCCGCCAGTCCCTAGTACAGATGCAGAAATATTTACGCTTCGATTCTTTGTATCACTCTTGCCCAAACCCTCTTTATGAAGCATTGCTGCAACTTGTCCCAACATATCCCTTGCTGGATTCAGATCAAAAACAAGCCATCCTTTTTCCTTATTGAATTCACTTTTTAATTCCTCCTCAATTTTGGCTAGAATAACTGTTTTTCCAGATCCTCTGACACCGGTAATCTTGTATACAGATTCGGAAGGATTCTCGTAACTAAAATTTTCCAAAATTTCATCTGTCTTTTCCGTAGCTATATACGTATACTCTGGTGCCTTGCTAAATGTTGTTGTAAATGGATTCTGCATCTTGTCCTCTCCTCTTTATAGTTTTTATATTTCTTTATAACTCTTTATACTTTTTGTTTTATTTTATAACTCTTTATACTTTTTGTCAACTTCCTTAAAATGACAGAAGCCTCCCATACAGTATTGTATGAGAGGCCTATTCGTTTTATTCTTTTCTTATCGGCTATATCACATGCCTCTTTGAAAATTCCTTTGGCGAAACGCCATACTTCTTCTTAAATTCTGCTGCAAAATGGCTTGGGGAAGATATCCCAACCTTGTTTGCCACGTCAATAATGGTCATCTTATAATCCTTCAACAAGAGAGAAGCATATTCCATCCGTTTATCATTACGATATTGGGCAATGGTCTGACCGGTTTCGGCTTCAAATTGCTTAATCAATGTGGTAGGACTCACGGGAAACATATAATAGATGTTTGTCATAGGTTCATCCAAATACAAATAGTTATCAAAATAAGTGCGCAAGGTAAATGCAAACTTATTCTTTGTGGTGGTTTCAGAGTGAATCTGTTCTTCAAAAAACATGTAATAAATCAAGTTGTGCATGTAATTCTGAAATTCTATGGCATGGGAATATGCCGTTCGGCTTCCAATCATTCGATTGGCTTCATATAGCAAAAATGTAGAAACATCTGTTTGTAACACGGTTTCTTTGTGTTTGGCATTCAAAATATCTTCATTATCAGGAAAAAATTTGCAAACGATTCTTTTTAGGTAATTTTCCTTGAAGAAGAAGGTAAAATGATTGCTGTCCGGCATACAAGGAGCCAGGGAATGAATCGTATTCGGTCCCGAATAAATCAATGCATTTTTGTATAGGTGTCTGGTTGTGTCTTCATATGTATGAAGCCACTCTCCGGAGGTAATCAGAGAAAATTCTGCAAACCCATCATGAATATGTGTAGGTGCAGTGACATTAGTAAAAAGGAAACCAACTTCATCTTCTAAGAAGGGAGAATGGAATTCAATTGTGTGATGACTAATATTTTTCATGTTTTTCATACAATCACATCCTATCGTCTATTTGCACAAATTTTACCATTTTTTAGCAGAAAATACAATGAATTAGACGAAAGGAATTAAAAAAAAAGATAAAAATAAAAAAAATCGTTCATTTTTCTAAAAAAACAATAGATGTCTCGCGAAGAAATTTATATAATTATATAAAAAAGGAGGAATGTTCATATGAAAAGGAGGATTTGTTTATTAATGTTATTAGGTACAATGATTTCTATGGCTGGCTGTGGAGCAGCGGGCGACAAAGAACCCGATATTCAGGTGAAAGAGGGGACACCGGTATACGAGGACAATGCTCATATCGAGCGTGGCGCTTATAGCATGCCAGCGAAAGCTGATTATTTATATCCGGACGCGGTAAACGGAGCAAGAGATGAGTCGCGAGTTGGTTGGGAAAGCAATATCAACGAGCAGGAGTTTAGAGACTATAAAGATGCGGGCTTTACCTTTATGTTGACAGAATACAATGCGGACTGGGAGATGAATCAAGATTTTAGCGAATCAGGTTTATATCCTGCTATGGAGTTGGCTGAAAAGGTTGGCATTCCGATGATTATACATACTTCTCCATTGGAGCGCTTCACATCCACAGACGATTTTAGAATTTCGGATGAAAACAAACAATATTTACAAAAGCTTGTTTCCACGCTTTCTACTTATCAAATGTTCCGTGGATTCTCGCTCAGAGATGAGCCAAAAGCAGAATTTGCGCCAACATTCAAGGCATACAAAGAGTATCTGCTCAGTTTAAAACCAGATGCAATGTTCTTTGGAAGCTTTCACCCGATTTACGGTAGTGCGCATGTAAGTTTCTCTTCTAATAATCAGAATGCAGCAGAAGAGTATTCCAAATATATAGACACTTATTTGGAGAACATGGATTCATTCACATACGATTACTATCCGCTACGTGTAGATGGGTCACGAAAAGTGAACTTCATCATGGAGAGCTTCTATGAAAACTTAGAATTGGTTGCAACCAAAGCAAAAGATCATGGAAATGCAAAGATTGGTCTTACCATTCAAAGTAGTAGTTATGGTCAACCGGGTATGCAGGATTCATCCTCTCATGCCAGAACCATTTCCACAAAAGAGGATATCGGATTCCAGATGTACAGCGCATTGGCTTATGGCGTGAAGGAATTTGGTTATTTCACTTATTGGTTACACTGGGGAACAACTGATCCAACAGCAGAGACCTTCTACGATGCAATGGTAATGCCACCAGAAGTAAACGGCGGTGCCGGAGTAAAAACAGATGCATACTATGCAGTACAGGCTATGAATCAGGAACTTGAAAAATTTGACCATGTTATGCTGAATTACAACTGGCAGGGAACTATGGCAGTCGCTCCAGAAGGCAAAACAAAGAGCATGGTACTTAGTAAAATTGCTGATTACAAAAATGAACGTGTAAAAGACGTAGCAGTTTCAGAAGAAACCATCATCGGATGCTTAAAAGATGGTGAAGGCTATGACGGTTACATGATTGTAAATGCAACAGAGCCAAGCGAAGGAAAGACAGATACAGTTACTATCTCCTTCTACAAAGCAACAAAGGCTATTGCATATGTACACGGAGAAGAACAAACGATTACACTGGAAGATGGCAGCTACACATTTGAAATTGGTGCTGGTGAGGGTGTATTTGTTATTCCAATCGTATAGTTAACGTTTAAAAATACAGTAACATATAAAAAAGGAGGACAACATGAAAGGTTTTAAAAGAATTATTGCAGGATTACTTACATTAGGTTTGGTCGCAAGCAGCGTAGGCTGCGGCGGCGGTGGAAAAGGTGCTCATGAGCTTACCGGAGAAAGTATTAGCGTAGTAGTACAGACCAATGGTCTTGGCACAGACTGGATTGAAGATGTTGCAGAGCAGTATACATATGACACAGGAATTATGGTGAATGTTCAATTTGACGCACTTTTAAACTCTAACTTATTCACTATTCTCTCCACAGATGTTATGGAGTGTGCGGATGTGTACTTCGGTCAAACAGGTGACTGGGCAGACTGGCTTAAGAACGACCTTATTGTAGATCTTACCGACATCTACACAGATTCAAGTGACGGTGAATCTTTGGCAGACAGATGTGTAGTTCAAGATTACTACGTAGAAAATGTAGATGGCAGCAAGAGCTATGGAATGCTTCCTCTTTCTATGGGACCAATCGGAATGGCATACAACGTAGAGATGATGAATTATCTTTGCCACGATGTATTGGGATGGGAAGAAGGTCACGACTATCCAACTACTACTGCAGAGCTTAGAGAAGTAATGAATGCTTTGGAGACAACAGTAAAAAATGGCTCCAACAAAGAACTCTTCAGCTACGAATCAGCAGGTCAGACACTTGACGTAAAAGCATGGGCATGGTCCGGAAGTATCGGAACATTAGAATTCTTATTCAAACCTTGGATGCAACAATACTGGGGCGAAGAAAAGATGAATGAATTCTACGCACAACAATCTAATGCGGATATGTTTAATGATGAAGCGTTCTATGTATGTTATCAGGAAGTAATGAATTTATTAGAGTTAACAGAAGGCTCAGATGGCACGATTTCTTCTGCAAATTCTGTTCCGAACTGCTTGTCCTATAACCATACAGAATCCCAGACTCAGTTCTTATTGGGTCACGCATTACTTGTACCGGCAGGAAGCTGGCTCTATTCAGAGTCTATGGACCTTATGGGCGATTTAGAAAATTGGGGATTCATGCCTGTACCAACTATGACAGATGACGAAGGCAAAGCACTTTGTGCAGAAGGCGTAACTGTACCAACAGATGAAAAGGGCAACTATGTACAATACTTGGGAATTAACACACAAGACTTTATGTTTGTTCCAACCCGTTCTCAAAAACAAGATTTAGCAAAAGATTTCCTGAAATACATGTACTCAAAAGATTCTTTGGCAACTATTGAGGAAAATATTCAAGCACCGGTGTGCTTCACATGTAACGATAGCGAAATCGAATTAAATGGATGGGCAAAACAAGTACAAGGATATGTAGATAGCGCAGTAAAAGCAAATACACTTTGCAAAACATATTCTACAAATCCAATGTTTGGTATCGGAGCACTCAACTTTGTTTCCGACACATTGCCATACGCGAAACTGTCACAAGGTGGATACGGAAGTATCAACAAATACTATGATTCAAAAACACTTAACCCAATTGCTTCTCCTGAAGAAGCCACAGGCGTTGCAATTACAGAAAATGTTTACAAATATGTTCAATGGAACTACAACTACAAGGTTTCTCATTGGCATGAATTTAAACAAAGATTAGGAATTTTATAATATGGCAGACACAAAGAAAAAGTCAAAAGGTATGAAGGGGGTTGTGCGCAGGCGGAGAATCTTTATTACGCTCATGCTTGCGTGGCCTGTACTTCATTTGTTGTTAGAGTGGTATTTGAATTTTGATATTATTTGGATGGCTTTCCGTGATTACACCCTTGATATTATCAATGGTGAATTCGTAGGACTGGATAATTTCGAAGGTATTTTTCGAATGTTTAACCCGGAAACAAATACCATTCCGGAATACTATGCGCTCATTCACTGTGCGCAGTTGATGCTTTTAGTTATCTTTGTAAATGCACCGATATCCCTTGCGTTTGCATATCTACTTTATCTAAAAGTAAAAGGCTATAAATTTTTAAGATACACACTTTACATACCGGTTATCACATCGGCGGTTGTATTGGTACTTGCGTACCGTCAGGTATTCCAGCCAGGCGGCCCAATTAATTATCTGTACAATATGATTGGATGGGAGTGGCCAAGTGAAGGATTCTTCTCAGCAAATAATGCATGGAGCAGTATTATCGCGTTCAGTATCTGGACGGGTATCTCTACCAACCTTATTTATTTCCTATCTTGTATGCGTCGTGTACCGGATAGTTACATCGAAGCAGCCAAGATAGATGGTGCCAGCGAACCGAGAATATTCTTCTCCATTATACTTCCGCTTGCATCTCCAACCATATGCACCATGATTTCCTTGGGAATCGCAGGTGTATTCAGTTGGGCATTACCGTCCCTGCTCTTCGTACCGCAGAACGGCGGTGGTTATAACGTAGGAACCATGGGACTTACCATTTTGAACTTTACAACCAGCAGACACTACGGACTGGCAGCAGCATATGGTCTATTAGTAACCTTATTGGCCTGTCCGATTATGATTGGAATCCGTAAGCTTTCTCACAAACTAGAGAATGCTGTGGAATATTAGGAAGGGAGGAGATGTGTGATGAAAGCAAAATTAACTCCCGGTAGTACACTTTGGAATGTGGCGAAAGCCATCATATATTGTGTGATGGTATTTTTTGCACTTTCCTTTGTGGCAATCTTTGTCTGGGTATTTTTTAACTCTTTTAAAACGGCACCTGAATTTATGCAAAACACATTGGGATTGCCGCAAATTAAGTGGGATTATCAAAACTACTTAGACATATTCGATTTCGAATACAAAAACAACAATTTACTTCAGATGCTTGGAAACACAGTCATTATGATAGCCATTAATGTGTTCTGTAACTTAACATTTCCGGTTATGGCAGGATACGTTTTCGGCCGTATGGAATTTAAGGGACGTGCAAAGTTTGAGGCATTCTTGTACATCTTGATGACCATTCCGGTTATCGGTGGTGCAAGTGCACAACTCAAATTCTTAAGTTCTCTTAATCTGTATGATAGTTATCTAGGTATCTTCATATTGCAGTCAGGCGCATTCGGCAGTGGTATGCTGATTCTCACCTCACTTTTTAGAGGTTTGCCTTCTGCATATGCTGAAGCAGCTTATATGGATGGAGCTGGGGAATTTACAGTATT
>JAZQBW010000125.1:0-12206 GCA_045545895.1 Faecalimonas sp. | reverse complement strand
CCTGATAAGTTGCCGTGTCATTATTTTGCGTACTTGTATCAGGTCTGTAGAAAGAACTTGTTTTTCCAATTAAAAACTGGCGCATTCTATTTGCATCTTTTGCGTCACCATTTCCGTCATTGTTCACATCGTACTGCTCTGCTACGCTCTCGCCTGCCTTCTTTTTAAGTATTACAAGGTCAATTGCGTTAATGCTTCCATCCCCATTGGCATCTCCCACTTCAGCATCCCACTCAGTGTCTGCCGCCTTTGCCTCAGGCAATGAGCCAACATATGACAATGCCGGAATTACCAAACAAGCCGCCAGAGATAATGCCAGTACTCTTTTTATGACTTTGTTTTTCATTCTAACCTTTCTCCTTTCATAATCTCCCATGTACAGGCAAGAGGCGGAGATGCCTCCTGCCTATATCTCACATTTTATTCTACTTCTGAGAGCGACACTGCCGCTTCTCCATTTGGATTGACTGTAAATAAACTGTTTTCAAATCCGTCATTGAAGTCTTCGGATGCTATCTCGTTTCCATTCTTCACAACGAAGTTATCAATCAAGAATACGGTATCCGCTGCACTTGCTGCCGGTTTTGGCCATTCTCCTACTGCTGCCAACAGGTAGATGTAGTAACTTCCATCTCCTTCCGGTAATGTGAAGGAGCATTTTGACCATTCTCCTATTGTTACAGGCAAGCTCATCGCTGCAGAACTGTGGTTGTATAAACTTGCTGATGATGTGCTTGTTGCATATCCGATTCCCCACCAGCTACTGCTGAGGTTTTCCGGAATCAGAATGTCAAATTCTACTGTGCTTCCTGCCGCATATGCATCTTTTGTAATGAAGCTCATCTTACCATCGTCGCTTCCCATCTTGTTGATGGTGATTGCCGCTGCATGATTCGTTTCTCCCTCTTCTGGGAATGTATATAAGTTTACTGCTTCTTCACCATTTCGATTGACTGTAAACAAGCTGTTTTCAAATCCGCCATTGAAGTTTTCAGATGCGATCTCGCTTCCATTCTTCACAACGAAGTTATCAATCAAGAATACCGTATCCGCTACACCTGCTGCCGGTCTTGGCCATTCTCCTACTGCTGCCAACAGGTAGATGTAGTAGTTTCCATCTCCTTCCGGTAATGTGAAAGAGCATTTTGACCATTCTCCTATTGTTACAGGCAAGTTCATTGCTGCAGAACTGTGATTATATAAACCTGCTGCTGAGGTACTTGTTGCATATCCGATTCCCCACCAGCTACTGCTGAGATTTTCAGGAATCAGAATGTCAAATTCTACTGTGCTTCCTGCCGCATATGCATCTTTTGTAATGAAGCTCATCTTACCATCGTCGGCTCCCATCTTGTTGATGGTGATTGCTGCTGCTTTGTTTACTTCTTTTTCATGACAAACGCTACATTCGCCATCCACAAAGTTATGCCCAAGTGCCGGTACAACTTCTTCCGGAATCATGACTTCGCCACATTCGCAACGTGTAGCACCGATGATTCCTGTATCTGTACAAGTCGCCTCGATATCATTATCTTTGTGCCACTTGCTTTCTGGATGCATACATACTTCGCCTAAGATTTCCTCTGAAACTGCAACTGTCTCGCCGCTAGAAGTATATCCTAGTTCTGTAATGTTGAAGATTCCACTATGCATACCATAGTTAAAGTCGTCAGTTGCAACAGGCTCTCCTGCTTTGTTTGTTATCTTCACATTGTCAATCAGGAGTTCCTTTCCACCCCATTCACCTTTAGCTCCTACAATGTAGAAGTAATAGGTCTCTCCATCATCTGGTAATGTGAGACTGTATCCTTTCCACTCACCTACTGTAGATGGCTGTGCTGCACCGTATCCTTCTGTCCACTTGTACAGGCTGACATCTGCTGGGTTTTTTGTATAAGAAATTGCCCACCAATTTGAAACCGGTACATATGCGCTAAAGGAAATGGTGCTTCCTCCTGCATAAGCCGCTCTTGTAATGAAATTCATCGGACTTGTCTCTTTCAGTGCATCAATATTAATTGCCACAGCACGGTCCATAAGTTTTTCGCCACATGCACATTCGCCTGTGATTTCATCATAATCATGTCCAGTTGCCGGAATGGTTTCCTGGGCTACCAATGTAGCTCCACATACGGAACAATAACTTCCTTCTGTAATACCAGGATTGGTACAATCTGGTTCTGTTCCAGAAAGTGTAACCACTGTGTGTCCGTTGCTGCATGGAAGTTCAAATACTCTATCGTATACAGCTGTTGCACCTGAATTCATATCTTCTGCGATGACATTGAAGATTCCATTTTCTACGCCATCATCAAAGCTTTCCTCTGCAAGTGCTTTGCCCGAAGGATTTGTTACCGTAAAGTTATTGATTTCAAGCTCTTTACCGTTCCATTCTCCCTTGGCACCTACAAAGTAGATGTAATACTCTTGATTATCATTTGGAAGGGTTAACGTATAGTCTGACCATTCACCCTTATCTGCATTAAAGCCTTGACCTTTTCCTGATTCAAAACAGTCGTATAGGCTTGCACTTGTCGGGTCTGTGGTCCATGCAATTCCCCACCATGTATAGTTACCGTCTGGTTTTTGTACCTTAGGTGTATAAGCGCTGAATGAAATCGTGCTTCCACCCGGATATGCTTCTTTTGTCATGAAGTTCATCGGAACTGCATCATTCAATTTATCAATCACAAGTACTGCTACAAGGTCTTCTCTTTCTACGCCACAGACTGTACAGATGTCATGTGCATTCCACTTGTGTCCAAGTGCCGGAATTGTCTCTTGTTTTACTAAGACTTTTCCACATTCTGAGCAGTGACTTCCTGCTGTCTTTCCTGCAACGTCACAGGCTGCTGCCACCTTTGCATCTGCTACTTCTACGTGTTCTGCACATCTTTCATATGCGTAGGCAGCTGCCATACCAGAGTCTGCATTTACCTTTTCTACATCAAATAATCCAGCGTCAATTCCGTAATCGAAGTTGTCTGTACCGATTACTTTTCCGTCTTTATCTGTAATGGTTACATCATCAATGAGAATCTCTTTTCCATCCCATTGTCCCTTTTCTCCCATGAGGAACATGTAGTAATTCTTTCCGTCTTTTGGAAGTGTAACACTGACTTCCTGCCATTCTCCTGCTTTTGCCTGAAGAAGAACGCCGCTTCCATTTTCATTCCAGTCGTAGATACCTGCTTTTGCCGGATCTGTTGTCCAGGAAATACCCCACCATGGACCACTCTTTGGAATGCGAACGTTAAATGTAAGGGTTGTTCCGCCAGGATATGCTTCTTTTGTTACGAAGTTGGCAGGTCCTTCTTCATTGAATTGGTCAACAAGAAGTGCCACGGCTGTATCCGGCAGATGTTTTCCACATTTTGTACAAGAATCTCCTTCGTAATTGTGTCCGGTTGCACGGATTTTCTTTTGACGAGTAACGATTTCGCCACAGAGGGAACACCTTGCTCCCTCCCCTTTTCCGGCTCTCGTACAAGTAACAGCTACTGCCTTCAATGTTTCTAACTTATGTGTCGGCGGAATAATTTCTCCTCCTTCTAGTATGGTATTACATACGGAACACTTGGTTCCCTCTGTTTTCCCTTCTGTCGTACAGGTTGCTTCCACTGCTTCGATTTTCTCCGCAGTGTGTCCTGTAGCAGGAATTTCCTTCTTTTCTTTTTCCCCACATTCACAAGTTCTTGTCTGAACTCCCGGTTCCGTACAGTTCGCTTTTCTTGTGGTCTTCCATTCCCCAAATTCATGGGTTTTGTGTGTTGTTTCTTGACTGCCTTTACATCCAATTAGCCCTATTAAGAGGATTAGGATGAGTACAGCCAAACCACTGATTCGTTTTTTCATCTCTCTCCCTCGCTTTCCGGTTATTCAACCATGTCAAGCCATGAGTTCCAGTTGTTTTTCGCATATTCGTAGTCGTTCTGCAATGCCTGGTTCGTAGTCTCAATATTATCTCGAATGTCAACGTATGGTGCACGTCCTCTTGCCCAGAAGCCTGTCAAACCTTTGAGTGCAATCGGGCTCGTAACATTTGGTGCATACAGATAGTTTTCATCTGCAAATTTCAAAATATCTTTTGCAAAGTAGCTTACATCTGCATATACTTCTGCATCCGGTGACAATTCATAATCGAATGGTCTAACGGCATTAGAATAACGAGTATAAAGTACACAAGTATCCGGTTCACTTAAGAACTTCATGAATTTCATTGCATCTTCTTTGTTTTCTGCTTGTGAAGGTACGAAGTAGTACGCACCATAAGAAGCCTGCACAACTCTCTTATCGTCCTCCGTTGTGTAGTTTGCTGAGTGAAGTACGTTGCCTTGGGAATCACTAAGTTGTGGTACCGGGAACATACCGATTTCCACATCCGGATTCTGTGCTAATACTTCTGACATCTCTGTTTCAAACCATGAACCATTGAGCATCATCGCCGCTTCTCCCTGGATTAACTTAGACTGTGCAACGATGTGAGTCATACCGGTACTTCCTGTCATTGTGTAGTTTCCTTCGTCATAGAAGAATTTTGACAAATTTTGAAGGGCGTACATTTTTCCCTTGTAAATATTCGGGTTGAATACTTCTGCGTTTTCATATTTGAAGAATGTATCTAACTGCGAAATTCCCTCATATTGAGATGACCAGTTTTCTACTGCAAAGTAGAGATATCCGTCTGCCGCACCACCGCAGTATACGATAGGAGCAACTGCCTTATCCGTATCTTCTAGGATTTTCTTGCAAAGCTTCTCTAATTCTGCTGTAGTAGTTGGTACTTCCCAACCATATTTGTCAAACAATGTTTTGTTGTATACCATACCGTTTACAGATACGTATTCCGGAATAGCGTATACAGAACCGTTATAACTACAAACCGCTTCGGCTTTTCCTGTCAAGCTTTCAGAGATTGTCTTTCCAGTAGACAATTCTTCACCAAACAATTCATCCAATGGCTCTACATAGCCTGATGCAGTCCAACGTTTGATTGCCTCAATATCTCTGTAGCTGTATACATCTGCAAGGTTTGTATTACTTTCCAAACGAGACGCTGTTGTCTCTACAATACTTGGGTTAAAGTTAATCTTTACGAGAATGTCCGGATTCTCTTCCATAAATGCCTCTGCCACTTTTTCGTAAGCAGTGCTTCCGTATCCGGCTTTTAATACTTCCCATTTGAGAATACGTCTTCCGTCTGCATCATCTCCCTCTTTTCCGCCACAAGCTGCCAAAGATAAGAGCATCACTGCCACCATCATTAGACTTAAAATTCTTACAATTCTCTTTTTCATGTCTTTTTTCCTCTCCTTTACCTATTAGTTCAATGGAATTACAAATCTGCCTTCACCTGGTTGTAATAAGAATGTATATTCACCGCTTCCGTCTAGTTCTACGATTTCTTTCTCACCCAAACGATACATAAGAAGCGCTTTTGCCTTTTCGAATTTGACTGTTACTTCACCTTCTAAACCTAGACTTGGCTCTGTTACATTCACAAACATGAATGCATCCTGCTCTTTTCTGTCTGCATCTTTTGCTTTCAACACACCAGCCGCAACGTCTTGTGTGCAAGAAAGGATTTCCATACGGTCATGAGATTCCATCGGAGATGCAAGATTAGCAAATACCTGATTATCTATCATCTCATTTGCGTTCTTGCACATGATGCCTTCCCACTCATATGCATCGTATGCGTCTTCCATAGCCTTTACTTCGCTGTGGACTTGCTTTGCCGCATCGTATACCCATGGATAGGTGTTCGTCTTATGATCATACAGCGAGTATCCGTCCTCGGATGTATAATTGGTCTCATTCACTGCTGAACTGTATGTATAGTACGTAAATTCTCTAACACCGAATGCCAAGCCTGAATAAATCTGGAAACGAAGGTCTGCAATGCTATCCATGTTACGCATTCCGGTAAAGTCACCCTTTGCCTGTACGAAAGCTCGAAGTTCACAATCGTTTTCCTTGCATTTTTTCGCCATCAATTCATAGTTGTAATAATAAGTTTCGCGAATGTAGTTCTCAGTTCCGTTGTTTTTGTATGGATAAAAATCATATGATACATATCCAACATGTGGCGCCACATGTTCAAAATAATAATCTACATCCTCGCTATAGGTTGGAGAACCATATGCCGGCAAGAGGTTGAAGAAGATTTCTCCGCCTGTTTCACTGTTCTCCTTGATATATTTGTTGTAAAGCTCTGCCTGCCATGCCATGCCACGCATTTCCATCTCATTTTCCGGTTCATCGAAACCAAAGTTTCCACCGTAAGCCGGATGGTCAATGTATGGATTTTCCTCACTGAACATTGCAGCAATCGCTTTTTCGTAATCCTCTTTTGTGGTCAGCTCTTCCGCAAAGTTTCGGCCAAATCCGTAGAAAGACCAGTCACGAACCCAGTATTTAATGCCATATTTTTCAGCAATGTCAAGAACCGTCATGGCTGTTTTCTCTGCTTCCTCGCTTCTTAAACGAATGGTTTCAAAAACGTCTGCACCTTGAGCAGTGCTGTTGCCTTCGTAAAGTGCGATTGCTTTTGTAAAGCCTGCTTCTGAAAGTTTTTTGTATGCATCGTCCAAAATCTCCACATCATTGACTCTTCCGTTTACTGTAGGTGCTGCGTAAGCGGCAAATACAATGCCTTTTTCACTTTTATCAAAAGTTGGCTCTTTTACACTTCCGCCAGAGCAACCGGCAAGTAAGGAACTAATCATCAATCCTGCTAGTAATAGATAACTTTTTTTGATTCTTTTCATAGTATTTCACCTTCCTCCTTTCGTCCTGCTCTAATTGTCTGTAGTTTCTGCGTTACTGTTTGTTTTCTTCTTGCGATAAATCACTGTGCCAGTCACGCCACCTGCGATCACGACTACTGCTGCAATCCCTGCAATAAGTGGTACAGATACTCTGCCTTTTCTTTCTACATTTAATTTCTGCTCTCTTGACCAGAAGGTATCTTCTACACCCACACCACGTTCTGCAAGTGTTGGTAACACCACTTCTTCGATTACAATTTCCGGTGCTTCATTGTAGATTTCAGCAGTGTTTTTGATTTCAAAATTATCAATCGTCCAGTATGAATATCCTGTACAAGCAAGTGCAACATATCCTTTTGGATCTACATTGTCTATAGTCACGTACAGAGTGTACTCTGCATCACTTGCACGTTTTAAGTAAAGTTCCACTCTATTCTCCAGTGCTACAAACTTGAAGCATACTGCATCGTCTGGTGAAATATCTTCCCTTGTCATTGTTTCTCTGTCATAGGTAATTGCTTCAAAATAAGATGATGGAATCGGTTTTACTGCTGTCATTACTTCGCCCACCAGTTCACTGGTTTCTCCCAATTTGTACAAAAAGCTTCCTGCTTCGCTTCGTGTCGAACCATCCTGTGGTCCTGTTACATTGACAGCCAGCATACCGTAAGTACCATAAGTCTTAACGGTTGAGTTTGCCTTGCCAAAATCAATTCCAAGCCATTTTCCAAGATAGGTGGCATTCATTTCCTCACTCTTATCTTTAGTTCCGATAATACTGGTTAATTCAAAGGAAAGTTCATAAGTCTCATATTCGTAGGCTGGTCCAAAGTAGGAGTAGTCAGAACATCCGCTAAACGCTACTTCATCTCCTGTCACTGCAATGCTGCCTGAATCTGCACTCCATGCATAATCTGTATCTGTACCTGTTCCCAATCTATTTTCCGAAAAATCATCCGCCCAAGATTTTGTAGTAATGACACTAAAAATTGTGTTATTCATTACAACATCATCCAAATATGCGATGCCAGTCACTGCCGTCTTTGCAGCAAATCCTGTGTAGCCCGCATAATTTTCTACGCCTTTATATTGGAATATCTGACTTCCTCCCACGGTTGCTGTGAAGGTTCCTTCTTTTGTCAGTGTCAGGTTGACTTTGCCACTTACATTTTTGCTTCGTGCCTCTAAGATTGTTTCGCTTCCTTCCATATCAAAGTAGGAAAATCTTACGCGATTCTTGCTCATGACAAATGCATGATTGTCTGCAAATGGAAGGGCATCATTTTCTGCCAGTCCAAATACATATGCGATTTCTTCATCTGCGCCAAGCTTAGAAAAATCTGCACTAAAAGATACATTTAAGACTTCATCCGAAGCTTTTAGGTGTTCGTCATTTTGCTTGATTTCTGTATTTGCAATTAAACGATCATTTTCTGCTGCATTTTCAAAAGAAAGTTTTCTGCTTCCACCATATTCCACAATTGGGAAACATGTTTCTTCCCTCTCGATTATGGTAATTTCCTCTAACAAATCATTCTTGTCGTCTTCGAAATCTTCCTTGTAAGTTCCTGTGTCTGTTTCAATTACAAAATTATCTAACATGTATCCTGAAAACTTGTAATCACCGAATACAAAGTTACTGTTATGGAAAGATTTATTTCCTGCCAGAGTAATTGGCTGAGCTTTAGACTCATCAAAGGCTTGACCTTTTGGTGCAATCATCACCTTACCATTCATTGCATCTTGAGATACAATCTTCACGCTTACCCAGGTATCAGCCAGCTTGTCGCTTCCAAATCCCCAGTCTGACCAGTTTGTGTGTGGCAGTCCAAAGTCATTTTCCGGCGTTACCATGATACCGCCATAGCACATTGGGTCCCCATGTTCGCCGAAGTCACCCGGATATTCCATTGGGTCGTCGATGTCTACAAAATCAATGAATGCCCAATCTGCATTTGCAGGAATCCACATATCAAATGACAAGGAATGAATCTCCCAATACCATTCTTTTGTCATCAGTAGGTTGGTCTCACCGGTAATGTTCTTGCCTTCGCACTTAAGTACTTTTTGCGGCTTTTGTAGTTCTACTACCTTGATTGCCTCCTCACCGGCATATGCTGTCCACACATCTGTGTCAAATGCTCCCACATGCTCGCCCTCATCAAATGTGTCTTGGATGACAATTGTCTCTTCTCTCGCCGACACATCCATGAGAGGCATCAGGCACCCTGCAAACATAGCAAATGCAAGACCACACGCCAATAGTTTCGATGTTCTCTTTTTCATTTTCCTCTCCTCCTTAACATCCAAATCGTTCTCCGATTTTATCTAAAAGTTTTTTCAGAGCAATAATAAGCGGTGCTGCTACAATGGTAAATACAAGTCCCATGGTAGCTCCCCATTCTAGGTCATTGTTGGTTCCTTTTATAATGCTGTTAACCATGAAGGCAATGGTCTGTGACGCTCCTCCCGGTCCGCCTTCGGTCAACAATTCCACCTGTATAAATAAGGTGAATACAATCGTGACGCTTCCCAGTATAGCAACTGCCAGAGTCGGCCAAATCATTGGAACCACTATCTGAAATAATTCTCTAGTTCTGCTGACACCCTCTAATCTGGAATATTCCATCACATCCTCCGGTAGCCCTTCCATGGCTGCGCCTAGAATCAGGATGTTGTATCCGGTTCCTACCCACAAGCAGTAGAGAAGCACCAATGGAAATGCCAGATTGGTATCTCCGAACCATTTTGGTAAATCTGTTACCGCTACTCCAAGGGTTTTTAGAATGGTGTTGATGGGTCCCACACTGGTATCAAACATAAATTTATATACCATGGTGTAGATTACGATAGAGATTACAGATGGCAAAAAATATACTACCCTGAAAAATCCCCTTCCCGGTATCTTCTTATAGAAGAAATAAGAAAGTACCAAAGAAACCAAGATTAATACCATGTTGTTAAGTCCTGCCAGAACCGAATTCCATACCGCATTCTTCATAGTGTCCAGTGCATTCCACTCGTAGAAAAATCTCTTATAGTTGTTGAGTGTCCATTCAATTTCGCCAGTTGTATAATTCATAGTCTGAAAGGACATTAAAATAGAATCGATATTCACGTACACGAAGAATATGAGCCATTGCAAAAGCGGAAGGGCCAACATTCCCCATACAAATAAAAGTTTCTTTTGTTTTCTCGTCATTTTCTTTTTCATATTATTCCTTGAGACCTCCTGCCGTCAGACTTCCCAATAACTGCTTCTGCATCAGCGCAAATAGAATCAGTACCGGAATAATCGTAATTACCATTGCCGCAAAAAGCATAGGATAATTTCCTGTTCCCGTTGCAACGACGGAGATATGTGTCAGTCCCACTGCCAACGTTGGATGTTGGTCGTAGAATAAAGACGGATACCAATAATCATTCCAAAAACCAAGGAAGCAAAGAATGGCGTATGTCATAATGGCTTTGCTTGCCAGTGGAAGCATAATTCTGGTAAATATCTTAAAATCACTTGCTCCGTCTATCATGGCGCTCTCTGCATAGGACCATGGAATGGATTTAAAATATGCATGTAGATAGAGGAAGCATCCTCCAAATGCACCTCCCTGTAAAAGCAACATACCTATGTATGTATTGGAAAGCTGTGCATTTGTCATTAATTTGAAAATTGCAGGAAGCGCACCAACTGTCGGAATCATAGAAGCCACAATGATTACCATGTAAATAGTCTGATTCCCTTTGAAATCATATTTTGCAAGTACATAAGCTGCCATAGCCTGCAGTGTCATACTTACTGCTGTAATTCCAACTGACAATGTGACAGAATTAAAAAACATACTTGCCAGAGATAAGTTCTCCATACCGGTCAGTTCCGGAAGTCTTGTGACTACATCCAAGTAATTATTGATGGAAAGTTCTCCTCCCACGCCCAGTGGGTCTGCAATGAATCCCATTGCCCCTTTTAGCGAATTCACAATTAAGTAGAAAAACGGATACAACAATGTGA
Organism: Faecalimonas sp.; assembly: GCA_045545895.1. GTDB lineage: Bacteria > Bacillota > Clostridia > Lachnospirales > Lachnospiraceae > Faecalimonas. The sequence goes on along the minus strand of JAZQBW010000125.1, from coordinate 1,427 downwards.
ATGCATATGCTGCAAAGATGAGAAAAACAATTGTTGTTACCAAATTAAACTTTTTAAATCGCTTCATACCATTCTCCTTCCTTTTCTTGTAATTTTGAAATTGCTTCACAGATTACCTTGCCTACAACCGCTCCAAATCCGTGATTGCAACTTGCGTTTCCTCCAAACAGTTCCCATATGGTTCCTGTGGTCTTTGCCATCTCCAAGAAGTGTTCCTCGCACTCCTTTAAAAGTAGGTTATATTCGCCCAAATCATAGAGAGTCATGAGTCGCAGCACACTTCCTACAAACAGCGCTGCCGGCGAAATCTCTCTCTGAACTAATTTAAATTGTTCTACAAAATCCCGATAAAACCGAGAATCTTTCTTTTCCATCTTGAAGTAAGCTGCTATGATTTGATTGAACTCGCTCACATTCTCCGTTATCGTAAGCTTCCCATCTATGCGAATTGCATTGTCTCGGTAGACTTCCCCGTCAAATGCTAAATCGCGTATTGCTTCTCGGGTTTTCTTGGATTTTGCTATTAGCTGTTCTTCTCCCAGAAGCTCTCCCGCCACCCGAAGTGCTTCTGCATAAAGGATGTTGGTCGGAACATTCACCCCATCTACATAATCAGATGCCTTACTCCACTCAACGAACACCCATCCGTCCAGATTCTCCAAAAAACCGTATTCATTTTCATAGTCTTTAAAGAATGCTAAGATATCCTGAATTCGCTCTTTGTGAAGTTCGATAAAAGCATGGTCTCCGCTTCGTTTTTTATAGTCATCAAGTTCCAGCACATACCACAATATCCATGCCGGAATGTACTCTCCCTGTTTTGACAACTGGGCCGGATAGCACATAGGCATGATTCCCTTGTGTTCAAATAAGTCACCTGTGTATAAGAAATAATTTTCTAAAAAATCTTTTTCTACTTTGTTCTGACCGGTAAAAAAGTGCTCCGCTTTTCCCATAAAATAACTATCGCAGATGTAACCGCTTCTCTCTCTAGTCGGGCAATCTGTAAAAATGTCAAATGCATTCTGAGCCAAGGAATTCCTTGCCGCCGTCACAATTGTTTCCAATTCTTGAAACCTTTTGTCTGGCAACAGGTGAGATGAAATCTCAAAGTCTCCTACATCCGAATTCTCTATGCAAATCATTGATATCTCTTGAATCTCAACGCTCCCGTCTGTAATAAGCTGTATGTATTTCGCTGCGTATACTTCCTGAGAATATAAAGTATGTTCTCCCTCGCCGAGCGTCCATTTCAGTCCATGTATAATATGTTCTCGATTAAACTTTACGTAACCTTCTTCTAAAAGGTCATCAAAGGTCACCCACACATCCGTCTTCTTAGAAGCCTTTAACTTGATTACGAACTTCCCGCAGCACACATGGGAAAACTGGTATACATCATATCCCAATCCGCTCATATCTTTGTG
>JAZQBW010000124.1:0-39333 GCA_045545895.1 Faecalimonas sp. | reverse complement strand
ATCAGAGATTTTAGCAATCATACGCATCAACTCCTCTATGAAATTATCATCAAAATTGAAATCTGTGGCGGATTCGCCTTGAAATACAGATGCGTCATGAAAACGCATTGGACTACCAATGCCTTGAAACAGGCAAGTCCTTATTTGATGTATGAAGATAATAGCACGAACCTTAATTTGCTTTCCTACCACTTTCGCAAATCTAAAAAACCAGGGAGTCGTAGTGGCGCACCCTGGTTTCTGCGTTGACTAAATCTTCTTTGTCACTCCTAAAACACTCATTAAAGCATCCTGTAATATGCGCGAATAATTAATTCCTGCATTTTCTGCTTCAACGCTCAACCAATACGGTATTGTGCAGTTTTTCTTAACTGCCTTGTTATCTACTCGCTTTCTATAGTCCGAAAAATCCACATCCACTAATGTGACAATATCTCCTTCTGACACTTCATATTCTTTCGAATTTGGAATTGGTAACTCTTTCCCGTCATCCTGCATATCAATTCCCATAAGACCAATTAAGTCCCTTGCCATCATAATTGCATCTGCCACACTATCACCTTGTGTCGCACTCTCAAAATCTGGAACTGATACATAAAAACTATCTTTCTCTTTTGTAATAATAATTGGATATACAATTCTTTTCATCTTCTATTCCTTTCATTTCAAATTTTGTCTTTTTATGATATCTCTCGCAAGTCTTTCATTAACATCCGGATGTCGCGGAATTGGTTCAACTTTATTACCATCTGTGTATAAATCATGATTTCCACCATTTCTTTTAATATACCATCCGTTTTTTTCGAGTAATTTTATTAATTCTCGTCTTTTCATATGCCATTCCTTTCTTTAATTATATGCGTATTTTATGCGTATTGTCAATAATGAAATTTCAGTATCACATAAGCCACCTCTCCTTTCCATATTTAATTCTCATCAATTGGAATCTCTCGGCGAAACCACCTTGAAAATCTCATAGATACGTCTGTAAGACGCTTCATGGACGATTTTGAATGATTTGAAAAATCACGTCCTTGTTTGATGTATAAAGATAATAGCACGAACCTTAACAAATCCGCAAATGGAAATTGTCTTAATTTCTTAATAACTTGTACCAAAATTTCAATTGTTTGTTTTTGCATTTACAAATATAATAATTCATGTTAAATGTAAATAAATCAAACAGAAAAACTATAGGAGGACCTATCATGGATAAAAAGCAACGTGTACACTTAGTCTGCAACGCCCACATCGACCCTATCTGGCAGTGGGACTGGCAGGAAGGTGCCAGTGCAGTACTTTCCACCTTTCGTTCTGCAGCAAATCTAGCCGATAAATACGACTACATTTTCTGCCACAACGAGGTAACCGTATATAAATACGTAGAGGAATACGCACCAGAATTGTTTGAAAAGATAAAACAACTAGTAAATGCTGGCAAGTGGCGCATTATCGGTGGCTGGTACTTACAGCCTGACGACAACATGCCTATGGGAGAAAGCTTTGTCCGTCAGATTCAGATGGGATTTGACTATTTTAGAGAAAAATTTGGTGTGACACCTACTACTGCTTTTAACGTAGATGCCTTCGGTCACACACGAGGTTTGGTACAGATTTTGAAAAAATGCGGACAGGACAGTTTAATTGTCTGTCGTCCACACACAGATGAGATTGATATTGAAGAAAACATTTTTATCTGGAAAGGCTTTGACGACAGTGAGATTAAAGTCTATCGTTCACCAGATGGATACAATTCCCCTTTGGGTACAACTGTTGAGAACATAAATGCCAAATTGGTTTGTCGTGAAAAAGAACCTGTTACTTGCGTTATGTGGGGTGTTGGAAACCACGGCGGCGGACCTTCTGATAAAGACCTTGCTGATATTACGGAACTTATCAAGGATAACAGCAAAAGGGAAATATTCCACTCCACACCGGAAGCATTCTTTGCAGAGCTTGACCCTACATATACTGTAGCGAAATCTCTCTACATTTCCATGCCGGGCTGCTACACTTCTTCCATATGTGTGAAACAAAAACATTTGGAATTGGAAAACGAATTATATCTGGCGGAAATCATGTCAAGTTTAGCCAGCATGAAAGGATTAATGAATTATCCAAAGGATAAATTGTATGGTTGTTTTGAGGACTTATTAAATGGCGAATTCCATGATGTACTTCCTGGAAGTTCTATCAAAGCCGGAGAAGACAATGGGCTGATGCTTTTTAACCATGGTCTCCTAGATGCAACCAGAATTAAAACAGCAGCATATTTTGCCCTCTGCAAGGAGCAGCCTGTGGCTAAGGAAGGGGAATTTCCAATTGTGGTATTCAACCCACATCCTTATGAAATCGTGGATAACGTGGAATGCGAATTCATGTTAGCAGACCAGAACTGGTCTACCACAGATGTTTCCCACATCCTTGTGAAAGACGGGGATGAGATGATTCCTTATCAGGTAATTAAGGAAGAAAGTAATCTGAACCTAGACTGGAGAAAACGTATCATCTTTGAGGCAAAATTGCCTCCTATGAGTATGAAACGTTATAGTGTATATATTGAAACCGTTCCTGTGGCAAAGCAAACCCTTACCGACTCTGTTATCTTTGACAATGGACACAAATATGTGGAAATTGATAAGAGTACAGGACTTCTGAAGAGCTTTTGTCTAGACGGAAAGGAATACGCAAAAAATGCCTTCTCTCTCACCATGTTTGATGACAATCCGGATCCATGGGCAATGGGTAAGGACCAATTAGAACGCTTGGGCACAGGCGGAGAACCGTTCGCACTTTCGTCTTCTCCAAGTGGAGTGTTCCAGAATATGAAGAGCGTTCAGGTGATTGAAGATGGAGATATTTATCTTGGAGTGGAGGCATTCTTTGAAAAAGAAAACAGCAAAGCCCGCGTCGAATACCGCATTTACAAAAACAACGATGATGTGGATGTAAATATTACCTTATTCTTCAATGATGCCAATAAGATGGTGAAGCTTGCTGTTCCTGTTGTGAATTCCGGCAAGGTAATTGGTCAGACCTCATTCGGTACGGAAGAGTTATTTAATGACGGACGGGAAGTCATCTCCCATCGTTTTACAGCAGTGGAATCAAGTGATAAGTACGTTGCAATCTTTGATAAGAGCCGCTATGGCGGACATTTTGAAGACGGAACTCTCTATCTGTCACTGGTAAGAGGTACTACTTATTGTGCTCATCCAATTGAGGACAGACTTTTGATTCCAAACGACAGGTTCACACGAAAGATGGACCAATCAGAACACAACTACTTCTTCCGCTTGTCGGTATGCGATGAAATTGACCTGGAAAGAAAAGCTACTGAGTTCAACCGTAAACCTTATGCCGTGAATGTATTCCCACTTGGTGAAATGGATTCTGAAAACAAGGTTGAGGTGAAGGTTTCCAACAAGAATGTTGTTCTTGTTACCATGAAGAAATCGGACAAGAGGGATGGTTATCTTCTTCGTCTCATCAATAATTATAAAGAGGCGCAGGATACCACCCTTACTGTGGGGACTGATGCAAAAGCTGTTCATTTTGGAAAATATGAAGTGAAGACCTTCTTCTACGATGGTACTTTGACTGAACTTAAGAATATGGAGATATAGATTCTATAAAATACAGGCTCTGACGAAATCAATCTTCGCCAGAGCCTCTTTAATTCTTATTCTTCCATTGCCTTTTGATAGCTAATATCTGATTGATCAATTCCGGTTCTCTCTGCCAGCTCTTTCTGCGTTATATTACTGTTTTTTCTTGCATCAATCATTGCTTGAATCATATTAAACTCAGGCTCCAATGCATCCCATTCTTTTTTAAACTCTGGATTTTTTAATTGTTCATTTAAATGCTCTCTGAAATCACTCATTCTTTCTCTCCATCTCTTTTCAGGTAATTATTTCTTTTTGATATATAATTTGACAGGGAAATTTTCTTCATTACGTCTTGTGGAATATTAACTTTACGCAAATCCAATCCTTTTGCAACATGTCGTACTTGTACATATCGTTCTTCATGCAACTCTTTTGAAAAAATCGCTAATACCTGCGACTGGTTTCTAGTAAGTTTTTTTATATCTGCTAGCAATGCGGATGATGGAACATAATGCCCTTCACCCGTTATCATTTTTAAACCCAAGCAAAAATTGACATTACCAATTAATTTGTCCGCCACTAAATAGGGTCGACTCCCATTATAATCTCCGGCAATTTTAGTTACGTTCTGTATAGACATCATAACTGGCAATGACTCTAGTTTCAAATTAGATGTTCCATCACTTTTGAATTGTATCTCATCTTTAGCTAATCGATTTTTTATACATTTCTCAAAAAACAACTCTGAAACATGTTGTCGAACTCTTTTATTCTCATCTACTAATTCCAATCCCGTCAAATGTTGATAATTTTCCGCTTTAAACACCACTTCTATATCTTTGATATTATTATCTACTCTATCCCTATAAAGGATTATGTATCGTTTATTCAATAAATTTTTTGCATATTGTTTGGCGCAATTCATAACAATATGCCTTGCTTCTTCCAATGAATATGAGCGCATAGGTATCTTTCTCCTCCAACATATTAACACAATAAAAGGGAGGAAAGTAACACCATTGTGTTACATAACCTCCCTTTTTGGCTAATTTTAGTGTTGTCTGCCAACATCCACTCACGTGGTCTTTATATCGGATTTTAGTGTTGTCCGCCAACGTCCATTCGCATGGTCGTAATATCAGATTATGGTGTTAGCCCACCAAGAGAAGCACGCTTCTCTTTACGATATTATTATATGAAACACATTTTTTAATGTCAATAACTTGTTTTGTTATTTTAATTATAATAAGGGTCATATAATTTGTCATCCAACTAATACTTGGATAATCTCATCTCATTTGCATCATTCTATAACTATAAACAACCATCCTCTTCTCATACGCTGTTATGTTCCTTAATAATGGATGCTCATGCACATCATCAACAATCATTTGTTCCATAGGTATGCCTAGCAATTCACCCAACGCATACAAATTATTTAGCGATGGCAGTGTTTTTCCACAAAACCATGCATATATTGCCTGATTTGATGTGATGTGCAATTTTTCTTGAATTTCTGCTACCGTAATGTTCTTTCTTTTACATAGATATCGAATCCATTCCCCTGTCTTAATTGCATCTATCATTGGATATTTATATTTTTCCATGCCAATCTCCTTTCATCCTTTACTTCAACACTTCCCTCACAAACCTAGAGGCTTCCATTCTCTTCCCATTTCGTTCTTTCGTATATGAAATCACAAGTCGTTTCTTTGCCCGGGTCATTGCCACATAAAAAAGTCTTCTCTCTTCCTCGATTTCCTCCACCGTCTCCGCTTTTTTATAAGGCGTAATCTTTTCATTGGCTCCAATAACAAAGACGGTATCAAATTCCAATCCCTTGGCACTGTGCATGGTCATAAAGTTCACCGCATTAGGATTCTTCTGACACAACTGTGCCTGAAGCTCCCGTTCTCTTGTATATTCCTCAATGTGCGTCAGCCAATCCTCGATACTCTTATAACCTTTTGCCCTCTCCTCAATCTCACTTATTACTTCCCGCAAATCCTCCATCTTGATTTTACGCTTATAGGCATACTCTAGTAAAAATTCGTCATATCCCACATGCTTTCGAATATACTGAATTGCCCCATATGGCGCCATTCTGGAGAGTATTCGCAAATCCACTTCCAGTTGGTCAATTCGATCTAACATCCAGTCCTTTTCCTCATAATATTTCCGAAGCTGTTCGAAGGAAATCTCTCCACGGTCCACCGAGTCCCTTCCAATATATCTGTTTGGGCGATTCATGATTTCAAGAAAAGACCTTCGACTTCGATCTCCCAGCGCCATTTTCATGTAAGTAATAAAGTTTTTTGCAATAAAATGCTCATATAGATTGGGAATATGCTCTTTCATGTGAAAGGGAACGCCATATTCTATGCAAGTCTCTACAAGAGCCCTGGCTTCTACGTTGGTGCGAAACAGCACTGCAATCTCAGATGGAACTATGCCTTTTTCTAATGTCTTTTGTATCTCTTCAATCACATATTTGCTTTCTTCTATTGGATTTAGAACTTCTTGAATGTGTACGGTTGTTCCCTGTTCATTCAGCGTAACAATCTGTTTCTCGAATCGATTTTGGTTGTGGTCTATAACTCTGGCAGCACAGTTCACAATGGCCTTTGTACTGCGATAATTCACATCCAGCACAATCTGTTTTGCATTTGGATAATCCTTTGGAAAATCTAGCATAATTTCCGGTCTGGCACCTCGGAATCGATAGATAGACTGGTCATCATCCCCTACTATAAACAAGTTGTCTTCCGGCGCGACCAACATACGAATCACGTCATACTGCACTTGATTAATATCTTGGAATTCATCTATTAATACGTGCTTATACTTCTTCTGCCACATCTTCAGAACATCCGGGCGATTTACAAACAACTGGTGTGTCAACACTAACATATCGTCAAAATCTATTTTTCTTCTGCCCTTTCGCTGATTTTCATATGTTTCGTAAATCTTGCGAAATATTGTATCCTCACAACTTACTGCCTGGTATTCCAAAAGTGGTATCTGATTATTTTTTACATTGGAAATCTCAGATGCCAAATCCTGTATGAATTCCTTTTCGTCATCTAGGGCCAGCCCCAGTTGTTCTATCACCTGGTACAGTAATTGATATTTTTCATCTTCGGTAAAAATAATGCTTGCATTTATGTTGTATGCCCACTTTAAAATGCCGTAATAAATCCCATGAAAGGTTCCAAAAGTCACCGGATAATGCTGCGCTGGATTCAACCCATGAAATCGCTCCCTCATCTCTTTGGACGCGGCTTTAGAAAAGGTAATTACTAGAATTTCTTCTGGCTTCACCTTATATTTTTGAATCAGATATTCAATTCGTTTTGTTATCACGGTAGTTTTCCCAGAACCGGGACCGGCCAGGACCATGCAAGGTCCTTTTTTATGGGCAATTGCTTGAAGCTGAGCCTTATTAAAACTCATATATTACCCTCCTGAAAGAATATGGATGCCTCGGATTTACAATTCTCCGAGGCATTCCTAATTTTACATTTATTTACTTAATAATTCAATTCCCTTGCGAATACGTGCAAGCGACTCCTCTTTTCCTAAGATTTCCATAATCTCAGTTGCTCCACCCGGAGTATTCTGCTTTCCGGATACAGCAGTACGAACCGGCCACATTGCGTAACCGTTTTTGCAACCTTTCTGCTCTACATAACCCCTTAACACTTCATATAAAGCATCGTTGCTGTAATCTTCCTGCGCTTCAAACAGTGGAAGAAGTTCTTTTAACACTTCCAAAGATGTCTCCTCGTTGGTCTTCATCTTCTTATGTGTGTACATTGCTGTGTCATATTCCGGCAATTCTTCGAAGAAATCAATCTGAGCCGCAATATCCGGGAAGATTTCGATTCTTGTCTTAATAAGAGCAGCGATTTTCTTCAAGTCATAGTTCTTCGTTACTACTTGAGCAATGTATGGTTTTGCCAGTTCATAGAACTTATCAAAATCCATAGCTTTCAGGTATTCCCCATTCATCCATTTAAGTTTCACTGTATCAAATACAGCCGGTGATTTGCTCATATGGCGATAATCAAATGCTTCTACCAATTCTTCTAAGGAGAAGATTTCTCTATTATCAGATGGGCTCCATCCAAGAAGAGCCACAAAATTAATCACCGCTTCTGTCAAATATCCTTGTTCAATCAAGTCTTCATAAGAAGAGTGACCGCAACGTTTGCTCAGCTTCTTATGAGTCTCATCTGTAATCAGTGGGCAGTGTACATAAGTCGGTACTTCCCAGCCAAACGCCTGATACAATTGATTGTATTTTGGTGCAGAGGACAGATATTCATTCCCACGAACTACATGAGTAATTCCCTGTAAGTGGTCGTCCACTACGTTTGCAAAGTTGTATGTTGGGTATCCGTCTGATTTAATCAAAATCATGTCATCTAGCTCACAGTTTGGTACGGTGATATCTCCATAAATATCGTCATGGAAGGTGGTTGTCCCTTCTGTTGGCATGTTAATACGAATAACATATGGCTTGCCTGCTGCAAGGTTTGCTTCGATTTCTTCCTTGCTAAGGTGGAGACAATGCTTATCATAAACTACGATTTCTTCGCCACCCTCTTTTACTTCACTTTTCAGAGATTCCAATCTCTCTTTATCACAGAAGCAATAATATGCATTTCCTTGCTCAATCAACTGTTTTGCATATTTTAAATATAAACCGGTAGCTTGTCTCTCACTCTGTACATACGGACCAACGCCGCCATCTTTATCAGGTCCTTCATCATGGATTAGCCCAGTCTTTTCTAAAGTACGATAAATAATATCCACTGCGCCCTCTACCAAACGCTCCTGGTCTGTATCTTCAATACGAAGTAAGAAATCTCCATCTTCGTGTTTTGCAATTAGATACGCATATAAAGCGGTTCTAAGGTTCCCCACATGCATTCTGCCTGTTGGGCTTGGTGCAAATCTAGTTCTAACTTTACTCATTTTTCCAATACTCCTTTTCTCTTCTTTTCTATACTACGTTTTTTCCAATAATCTACCCTAAAATACTCCCTAGGTATAGAAACAATAAACACGATTCCAAGGACAATGGCAAATGCCAGTTTCAATGCCATCATTCCCTTATCCACGGCCATACTAAGGTCATTCGTTACAATGTAATAAGCCGTATAATACACGGATGTCCCCGGGATCAATGGGAAAATTCCCGAAATCAAGAACACGGTAATTGGGCACTTCCGCCATACCGCCAAGACCCGAGACATTAAAACAACAACTAGGGTTCCCACAAAAGTCGCCGGCACGGAGGAAATATTTGGCTCCAAAAGACAATAGGTAATCCATCCAGCCATACCTGTAAAACCACAATACGCGTAGTACTTGGAATGAACATTAAACAGCATGGAAAAGGCTACTGTTCCGATATAGGAACATAATATATTTTGTATCATAATATCATCCCTCCTAACACCTGTTCATAGAAGGATAACACGAATCCCACTCCGATTGCGATATACACAAATACTAATAAGGAGTCCAGCATTCTCACTATTCCTGAGATAAAATCACTGTCTGCAATGTCACGAATAGCGTTGACAAATCCAACCCCCGGTATCAATGGGAGAATGGAACCAATAATCACTTCATCTAAACCAATGTCAAATGGCAAAGGTAGATGTGTGGCAAGTAATGCTAATACAGTAATCAGTCCGCCACCAACGATATTGATAATAATCTTTGACATCTTGTGCCGTGAGGCAAATAATACAAATACATACAAAAGACTTCCGATAATAAAAGCCGCACAACTAGCAGGCGTATTTGGCTGTATCAGATAACAAAAAGCACCACTACCAAGGCCTGATGCCAATATCATATGCCAATCTTTCTTTGGCGGCATCTTCTCAATCTCTTTTAATCGTGCAAATGCCTCATCCATATCCACATGTCCTGCAGAAATCTCACGAGACAAATCATTAACCTCGGTAACAATCCCTAAATGTGTCCCTTGTAGTGGCACATGTTTTACTCTCGCATAGCTTTCTTTTCCATTATGATAAGCTGTCAAAAAGATACCATTACTGAGTACAAATGCATCCACTTGTTCAATTTTATAATAGTTACATATATGCCATATGGTTTCCTCAACACGAAAAATCTCCGCTCCGTTTGCAAGCAAAATACGTCCTGCTTCCAACGCAAGATCCAATACTCTATGCATGTAGGATTCCACCTGCGCATCCTCAATCAATATCTCTTTTTCACTCATAGTAACACCAACTTTTAAGCTGTCTTTTCACTCAAAATCTTATCGATACTTACTAATTTAACACTCAACACAAAAATATCTGCTGCAACTGCCAGTTCCTCAGGTGTTGGGAAAGATGGTGCAATTCGAATATTGCTGTCTTTCGGGTCTTTTCCATATGGGAACGTTGCACCGGCATTTGTCATCACAACACCTGCGTCTTTTGCCTTTGCTACGATTGCCTTTGCACATCCCTCCAAAGAATCAAAGGAAATAAAATATCCTCCTCGAGGTTCAATCCAACTTCCGATTTCCAAACCACCAAGTTCTTTTTCTAACACATTCAGCACAGCCTCAAATTTTGGTCGTAAAATATCAGCGTGCTTTCTCATATGTTCTACCATACCATGAATATCTTTATAGAAACGTGCATGGCGCAATTGGTTCACCTTGTCATGACCGATAGTCTGGATGGTCATCTGCTTACGGATTGCTTCCAAGTTGGCTGTTGATGCTGCGATTGCTGCCACACCAGAGCCTGGGAAACTGATCTTTGAAGTTGAACAGAATTTATAAACCATATCCGGATTACCCGCTTTTTTACATTCCATAAAAATCTCAGGAAGCCAGTCTTGTTTATCATCATATAAATGGTGAATACCATATGCATTATCCCAAAAAATACGGAAATCTTTTGCTGCAGGTTTTAATCTTGCAAATCTAAGCACTGTTTTATCAGAATAGGTGATTCCCTGTGGATTAGAGTACTTCGGCACACACCAAATTCCCTTAATCGCTTCATCAGAACTTACCAATTCTTCTACCATATCCATATCCGGACCTTCTAAAGTCATCGGAACATTAATCATCTCAATTCCAAAATGCTCTGTAATGGCAAAATGTCTGTCATAACCTGGTACCGGACACAAAAATTTTACTTTATCTAATTTGCACCATGGTGTACTTCCCATAACCCCGTGAGTCATAGAACGTGCAATGGTGTCATACATAATATTCAAACTTGAATTTCCAAAAATAACGATATTGTCCTTTGGAACCTCTGACATATCAGAAAGCAATTGCTTTGCTTCACGGATACCATCAAGCACCCCATAGTTACGGCAATCCACGCCTTCCTCGCACATCAGGTCTGCTTCACTGCTTAATACATCCAGCATTCCCATACTCAAATCCAACTGTGCCTTAGATGGCTTACCACGTGACATATCTAATTTCAGATTCTTTGCCTTAATCTCAGCAAAGCGTTGCTCTAATTCATTTTTAAGTACTGTTAACTCTTCTACACTCAAGTCTCTATACGGTCTCATTCGTCAAATCCTCCTAACTGTCTTCTCTCTGTGATAGTCTATACGATTTTTAACATTTTGGCAACTCTTTTTCCAGCATTCTTTCTATCATTCTCCTGAGCCCAGTCGACGATATTGTTCTTTCCATTTTTTCAAAGTATCTTCTTCTGTAGAGAACTTCATTCCTTGCTCTATCTCTGAGATTTCCTCCTGAATCCATAGGTCAATTCCCTGATATACCGGACTCTTTTGTAAGAGCACGCGGTACTCTTCTTTGGACATATAACAATAGCATGCATAAATATATGCTTTTAACATGGACTCCTCTTCGCAAATCTGAAAAGCGCTTTCATACATCTTGGCCGCTTCTTCATATAGAAATAGTCTTCCGTAAGCAGCACCCAGGCAACCGTATACTCTTCCGTAAAACTTCTTATCTACACTCTCATCTGTCTCACCATGTAGAATAGATTGGTAAATAAGTATGGCTTGTTTTGCATCGCCACTTTGAAGCAGATTGTCTGCTTTGTATTTTTGTTTTTCAATGGGCTTTTGATTTTTCAGTTTTTCCAGCACAGACTGAATGTGATTCAATTCTGCTGTAGTATAAATAGAGGAAGAAGCCAAAATCGTAATCACAAACTGCTCTACCGAACCATGTTGTTCTAAAGAACGGCGCAAATCTCCTGCCAAATTCACAAGCTCCAGTTCTTTCTCCAGCCAATCGCATAGCTGCTCATTCATAATTGTATAATCAATCAAATACAAATGATTGCACATGTAATAACATAATTCTTCAATTGTGTAAATTCTACGATGAACCCGACTAATCTCATAAGGTTGTCTCGCTTTCTTCTTATGACAAAGAATTATACTGCCCATTGCTTCCTCCTAAATGTATCTCCTTTTCCACGCAAAAATCTGTTGCCGGAAAAAACTCTCCGAACCCAAGATCCTTAAAAGTAATTCTACATGTCTTATCGTCTAAAAACAGTATTTTCACCTGTAATCTCAATGTGTAATCTTTCCTTTTCGGAAGTCCCTCCAGAGAAACCTTCTCCACCTGCATATCAGTCCCTACCAGGGATTCCACATGTATCTCAATATCTTCTGCATTTTCCAGCAAGATTTCAAATTGGGAATCAGATTCATACCATCTCTTTCCCCAGGATACGATTGGCTGCCACTTATCTAGCCCCTGCACACGCATCTTCAGACAAATCTGATCCATCATTTTCGTTTCATCCAGATAAATTGGACCATCTGTAATAGAAAGACTCTTGCTGTAAGCCGTATAACATGCACCCTTACTGTAAAGATTGTTTCCCAGAAATGCTCTTCTTCCATTGCAAAGCACCTTTAAAGACTGTGGATACCAATTGTTCTCAAAACCTTCACCTACCAAAAACACGGAAGACACCAATTTCTTGGCAAATACACCTTGTACGAATTGCTTAAAACAAACATCCGCATCCTTAGCCCTGTCTACATTCAATACCGGATAGACTGCTTCCAATTCCTTCATCTGCGCACTGGCAACCTCATCCACCGTTATAAAGGAGTCTTTTCCCTTTCCAAAGCCGGTACGAATCTTTCGTAGCATATATGCTTTCACTTCATGTCTGTCACAATGGAACAGCGCCGCCTCATACTGCCATAATTCCTTCGGTTGATACAACATATAGTTGCAAAAGCTTTCCTTGTAATCCTGTACATAAATATGACTCTTCACAACTCCCACGCGTTGTCCGATTCCCTTTAGGATTTTTCCAATATCCAAACTGAGACTTGGAACCGTAAACACAATCTGCTGGATGTCTTCAAAATTTTTCAAAGAAATCTCCACAAACTTTGCCAGAAGCCAGATTGCCTCGAAAGTTTCCTCTCCCAATTCAATCCGCTCTTGTCGCATGGCTCTACGATATAAATCTTCAGCAACATCCCCCTGATTGGCTAGGGCCAGTCGCCTTGCATCGTTACCGATTACCCATTCCTTATCCTTTTTTCCTACAGCCAGAGGAATCTGATAGTTGTCCAATGTGGTCTCCATAGTCTGGGGCTCCTGTTGCTCTTCACTATAAAAACTAATCTGACAGTATTTCTCATTCAAGTCGTATCCAATTATACTTCCTGTCATATTCAAATTCCTCCTTTTGTATCTAATATGTCGGGAATAGTTCCGTTGCCAGATTTTCTTCCCGCCTAAACTGAAGCATTGCCTCTAACTGTTCCTCCTCCGGAAGCTCTATCATCTGATTCAGCCTTCCGTATTTGCCTGCAAATGATGTAAGCGATTTCTGCGTATAACTGTATTTCTCACTCACTATCTGTTTGCCGCCTTCTTCTTCCTTAAAGTAATAGGACAGAGTTTCTCCATGGTATAGGGTAAACTCTTTTATATATGTATTCTCATAGGTAGGAAGCAGATTCTCTGTATGAGTTTCTCCATCCCCCACTTGATAGACCACCTTGACCTTTGCATCCTCTCCTGCATGATACTCCACAAGATATTTATCATACAGCAGCACCTCTCTAAGCCACTGCTTTGGATACTCCTGATAAAAGGCAAACACAATTCTCTTTTCACATAAGTCGTGCAAATATCCTTTTAAAATCTCAGACGTAGCTTCATCCACTTCTTTCCGCGAAAAGAATTTAAGAATGGCCGCTTTACATATATCTGCCAGATATTCTCCCTCTCGCAATTCTTTCATAATGATTGCAAATATGTTCTGATTCACTTCCCGATTTTCAATCACATACCCATAAGCTACATAAGCAAGATATGCCTGCTTTAAGCGGAAGTATGGTCTTCCCACATAGTAGTCCTCAAAAATGTCCTCCTCATGGAACATCACTTCTGAAAACAACATCTGGGTAATGATGCGTTCTGCCAATTCTTTGGTGTTCACGCCATACTCTCTGGCCTGTCTCCACAAAAACTTCATATCACCGGTTGCACCACAATAGAAGTGAGATAGGTAATTTAACAGCGCCTTATCATACATTCCACGCTTTAACAACTGGAAGCTTACATAGAGAAGAAAATCGTCTTCTACATTTTCCTGCTCCCGAATACGCTTCGTACACATTAAGAATACTGCCTCTTCTTCAAAAGCATTAAGACCATACAACTTCAAATTATCAAAAGACAATGGTACTCTCTGTGACTTCTGCTGAGCCTCTACCATGCTTTCCTTGCGGTTCTTGCAAAGTTCCATAAATCGCATCTCATAAAAGAGACGGACAACGTCATAAGAAATAGAATCCGTATAATACATTCCATTAGACGCCTCCCACACAATTCGAGACTCTTTATCATACAAATATACATTTGCACCATATTCCGTATAGGCTACACGTTGCCGAACCTCTCCATCTTTCTCTATGACCAGAACATACTTGATGTCCTTTTGGTTGGTGGTTACATGATATTTATGGCAAATATCATACAGGGCCTGAAGCTCCTCTGAAGAAAGGTCCTTCTCCTGTATAAATCTGTTATAGATAATACGCAAGGATTCATTAATGTGACGTTTTAACAACTGTTCCTTGGCAAATTGTCTTATCTGCTCTTTGTACTGTCTATAGATATCACTATTTTCATCTTCATAGGTTAAAATGTTCTCATAGAGCAAAGCCGTTTTGCGATAATCCAGGTTGATACCATGTGTAAAATACAAATAGACAATTTTCGGAAAGGCTCCTCTTACACGCCGGGCATCCATGGACATCATATAGTACTCATAAAGCTGAGCAATTCGAAGTTCCTGCCTAACTGCTTTGTCGTACCATTTAAAATATTCCGTGCCAATCTTATTTCCCTTAATCAACTGCATACAAAGTGCATTCAAGATGCGATTATCTTCATACATCTCATATGCTCGTTGTAAAATGCACACCAACTGCTTACTATACTTTTTCTGCTGGCTGATTAAATCCGCTGCATATAATGCAAGTTCCTTGGAAATAATTCTGTATTTTGTAGCAAAATTCAATATTTGAATCTCAAAAGACTCCAGTTTTCGAAGTAGCAGAACCCGTTCCTGAAAACAGATATAGGCCTCCGCATAAAGTAGCACCTGATTGGAACCATTAAAAAATTGTCTTTCCAATACACGAAGCCGATCTCCATAATCCCGATATTTTGGTTCTAGATGGATTAACATACATAAAAGCTGCCAAGAATATGGATGCTTCATGTATAGACGATGAATCTCCTCCAATGCTCTTCCTGTAGATGGCGCATCCTTTTTAAGCAGTGCCATCAAGAACAGATAATAGGCACTAATCTCCGCCTTGCGCCCAATTACAAACTTATGGAAATTTCCATTTTCCAAAATCCATCTTGCGTCCTCGTCCCGTCCACCACACAAATAAATGTGCGCTTGCAACAATCCGTAATGCTCATTATCCGGTTCTAACTCCCTCAATTGTTTTGCACGCTCAATGGCCTTGTCCATCCATGTATGAACGTCCGTCTTCCCGGAGATATAGGAAAGGTACTCTTTTAAACCTTGTCCTGCAATCATCCCCTTCATACCAAAAGAATCATCCCCTAGTGTCTGCTGATGTACATCAACCTCCACGCATAAGGACTCATATGGAGTATCTACATAAATTCTTCCGAAATTCTTCCCTCCATGTAATTTATCTTTTTGAATAAAATACTCTAATCGATAATTGTTTCCAACAAAATCCTCAGTGGTAATGTCTGTCTGTTTCACGGAGATAAAATCACCTTGGACACGAATACCAATGGTTACATGACCCCAAGTATTCTTAGTAATCTCAATGGCATCCTTTTTATCCTCTAAAACATCCTGATACTCCAGGTGTTCCTCTGATAAGGTAAGGAATATTTTTTCCTTTTGTTTAATTCCCACTAAGAACTCTTCCAGCGCCTGCTCGTCCAAAGACCATTTGCGCATATTTACATATAGATTCCGAACTCTAGGTTCTTCATATTTCAAAATATCATAAAACTGCCTTGTGCGGAACAAGCGTCTTGCTTCAGCAAAATCCTGCATTGCAAGCTTTCTAAAATCTGAAATCGTCTGCACCTTCCCGTAAGCTGTCATGATAAATGGTTTTTCTATCATTGCGGTAAAATCCAGGTCATACTCTCCGCCATTACAAACAACCGTAAACTTTCCATGCTCCATTTGTCCCGGCAACAAACCGGTGCTGTCAAATGTAAAACGCACGTTTACCGGGTTTCCTTCGAACCCTTGCTCCAAACAATGCACGCGAAAAGAAGATGGATATACTAACCCTCTGATATCTCCATCTTTTCTATTCTCTATAAGAAAACTTCCCTGGTATACTTCTCCTTCTCCCACTGAAATCAAGATATGGGTTTCCGGAAACACAATATCCGGTCTTTGAAGTTTAAAGTCCCCTTTTGCAAATTGCTTGATTTTGTTCTTCATTTAGTCACCTGCTTTTTACTCTCCAATTACTATTTCAGCGAATCCACCGCTGCTCGCTCAATCACAAGTCCTGATTTGTACCGTTCAATAAATACCTGGAAGCCCTCTACATCAGCAGCATCTGGTTGCAGCGTAACACTCTCTGTCCCTGCAAATATTTTATCTTGCAAATAATCACACAGTGCCTCACCATTCTCTTTCTGAACCATGTAGGCTGCAAGCACGGCGATTCCCCATGCCCCACCTTCGCTGGCAGTTTTCATAACCGATACTGGTGTATTTAATGCGGCGGCAAGAATTCTCTGGCCTACTCCTTCTGTCTTAAAGAGACCTCCATGTCCCCAAATAGAGTCCACCTTCACACCTTCATTTTCAATCAACAAGTCATTGCCCACCTTAATAGCACCCAGGGATGTGTACAAATGTGTTCTCATGAAATTTGCCAATGTAAACTTGGCATTTTGCTCACGGACAAATAATGGGCGCCCTTCTTCAAAATGGGTAATGTGTTCTCCTGAGAAATAGTTGTAGGCCAAAAGTCCGCCACAATCCATATCTCCCTCCAAAGCTTTGCCATACAGTCCACCATACAGTGTGTCCATATCCATTTCCACACCAAAGGTATCACAAAATTCCTTAAAAAGATTGACCCAGGCATTTAAGTCTGAAGTACAGTTGTTACAATGTACCATGGCCACCGAATTCCCCTCAGGTGTGGTTACAATATCAATTTCCGGATATACTTTGGATAACTTTTTCTCCAAAACAATCATAGAGAATACAGAGGTTCCTGCTGATACATTTCCCGTACGAACCTTTACACTATTAGTAGCTACCATACCGGTTCCTGCATCTCCTGCCGGTGGACACATCGGTACTCCCGCTTTCAATGCTCCACTTGGATCTAACAATCTTGCGCCAGCCTCAGTAAGTGTCCCTGCCACTTCTCCTGCCACTAATACTTTAGGAAGAATCTCTTCTATCTTCCATGAATAGTTTTTATCTGCGACCTTGGCATCGAATTTTTCCAACATATCTTTATAGTATGTCTTTGTTTCTGTATCAATTGGAAACATACCTGATGCATCATCTACACCAAGCACCTTCTCGCCCGTTAACATCCAATGAACATAACCGGATAAAGTGGTCATATAACGAATGTCTTTCACATGGTCCATGCCGTCTAAAATGGATTGGTACAGGTGAGCCACACTCCATCTCTGTGGAATCTGATGCTGTAATAGTTCCATAAGTTCAATAGTTGCCGGCTCTGTCATGGTGTTTCTCCAAGTACGGAATGGCACTAACAACTTGTCATTCTCATCAAAGACAAGATAGCCGTGCATCATGGCACTGATTCCCATTGCACCAATGGTCTGAAGTTCTACATCATATGTATCCTTTACATTCCTCTTCAAATCTGCAAAACAGGCTTGCAGACCGGTCCACACATCCTCAAGATGATAGGTCCATACACCATCCTCCAAACGATTTTCCCATGTATGTCCTCCTGATGCCAACATCTCATTCTTGTCATCTAATAGTACTCCCTTAATACGGGTAGAACCAAGTTCAATCCCCAGTACCGTCTTACCCTCTGTAATCACTTTTCTGACATCATTGATATTCATATTTTAATCCCTCCATGGATGATTTATCTCATAATCAAATATACAGTATATGCCACATATGCAAGTACCATGGCAATTCCCATTGGTCTTCCCACTCGCCTCGTCTTTGCAATCGGAATGTATGTGATTACCATCACTCCAATTAACATCCCAATATCATATAAATAAGTACTACTTACATTCATCGGTAAAATCGTTGCCGATGTGCCTAAGATGAAGAAAATATTAAAAATATTGGAACCAATCACATTGCCTACAGCAATATCACTTTCCCCTTTTTTAGCTGCAATCACAGACGTTACCAGTTCAGGAAGAGAGGTGCCGAACGCTACTATGGTCAGTCCAATCAGTGCTTCGCTTAGTCCAAATATTCTAGCAATCTCCTTAGCACCTTCTACGGACATATCACCACCGATTACAATTCCTGCAAGTCCTACTACCAATATCAGTATACTTTTCCACATTGGCATATGCATATTGGAAAGGGTTTCTTCTTGTTCCGAACTTATAGTTTCTCGCTCTTTCAAACCGGCTTTCACCGTTGTATACATAAAAAATGCAAAGGCAATTAATAAAATGATACCATCAACTCTTCCAAGAGACATAGCCGGTGCCCTGAAAAGAAGCATATCTAACGAAAGAACTCCCAGCAGAATGGCTGCAAAAATTGACAATGGATAATCCTTTTTAATCATCCCTTTTTCAACGGCAATTGGAGTAATAGCTGCACTTGCACCCAATACTACCAATGTGTTAAAAATATTGGAACCTACCACGTTACCAATGGCGATATCATTACTTCCTTTTAATGCTGCTGAAATACTGACTGCCAGCTCCGGGGCACTTGTCCCAAATGCAACAATTGTAAGTCCGATTACAAATGTTGGGATTCGCAACTTCTTCGCAATGGAGGAAGCTCCTTCCACAAAATAATCCGCTCCTTTTACCAATAGCAGGAATCCAATTACCAGTTTCAATAACGATATTAGTATCATCTATCCCTCTCCGTTTCTTATGATTTGACAAATAATTCTGTACCTTTTATCATACCATTTTAAACTATCTATTACAACAAATTTTATTATTTGTATGACATTTGCATCCGACTTTCACCGGTTGCATAATCAATCTCAATCCCCGGTTGTACATTATATACATACACATTAAAGCAGATGCCGTTCCCATCATCTTCCACCGATTTTGCTTCCATCTGTACACCGGAAGCTACCAGATTATCATCCTCAAAAATCGGCGTAACCCTATATAGTACATGATTCCCTGTTTCCCTAATATAATCCGCAACTAAGTTTTCAAATGGAAGCATCCCTTCTGTATTCATATATCTGGTACCGGTAATCAGATTCCTCTCATTTGCATTCTCTCCCGCAAGTTGAAAACCAATTAAGTGACAACGATTATACAAAAATTTTCCGTCTACATTATCATATTTAACCGTTTTCCATCCAGATGGTTTCACTTGACCGATCTGTCCTCTTTCTTCTGTAGGCATCAGATCCTTACCTAAGTTTGCAACCACCACACCGCATCTCCCATCCAAATCCAGTTCACTATAGTATTCGTAGGATTCTGTTGTCATATCCTCTTCTGTGAATTTTGGCTGGTTTTGATTGATAATCACATATGGAACCTCTGTATATCGGGGCACTTCTGCCAAAGTTTGAGCCTTCGCGGCCTCTCCATATTCTACCAAGTGTTGGTATTCGTTGAATGGCAAGTCTCCATAGACTTTCAAAGCCAACGCAACCACTAGCACAACTGCCGCTTTTTTTAATCGTTTCATAGTAATTCCCCTTTTTTTGTCACTTAATTTTTCCTTTTACATATCATAAGTGTAACAGATTTTCTACGAGGTATCTACATGAATCAAAATAATATTGATAGAGGTAATCTCCAGATTAATGTAACATCCGAGGGAAATTCCCGTCCAATTCCGGACGCCAGAGTTTCCATTGCTTATACAGGTGTTCCAGACTCTATTTTAGAGGAACTTACTACAGATTCTTCCGGTCAAACTGAAACCATTGAACTTGCTACTCCACCATTGGAATATAGTGTAAATCCAACCGTTGAAAGTCAGCCTTACTCAGAATACACCATCACAGTTACAGCCCCTGACTTTGAAGCAATCAGTATCTCCGGCACCGAGTTGCTTCCAACGGTTACGGCCATTCAAAACATTCAAATGCGTCCGCTGACACCTGCAGATACACAGGAGCAAGTATTCGTCATTCCGGCTCACACTTTATATGGCGACTACCCTCCAAAGATTCCCGAGGCCGAAATCAAACCGGTAAATCAAACTGGAGAAATCGTACTTAGTCGAGTGGTGGTTCCTGAATACATTGTTGTCCATGACGGTTCCCCACGAGACTCGACAGCCCAGAATTATTATGTAAAATACAAGGACTATATTAAAAATGTAGCCTCCAGTGAAATCTATGCCACCTGGACACCGGAAACCATACGTGCCAATGTACTTGCAATCATGTCCTTTACCCTAAACCGAGTATATACCGAATGGTATCGTAATCAAGGCTATGATTTTACGATTACCTCTTCCACCGCATTTGACCACAAATGGATCCCGGAGCGAAATTACTACGATACCATTTCAACCATTGTAGATGAATTATTTGCCAGCTACCTTTCCCGTCCAAATGTCAGACAACCGATTTTAACCCAATATTGCGACGGAAGACGGGTGACTTGTCCAAACTGGATGACTCAGTGGGGATCCCAATCCTTAGGGGAGCAAGGGTACTCTGCCATTGAGATTTTAAGGTATTTCTATGGGGATAATATGTATATTAACACTGCAGAACAGATCTCCGGAATTCCTGCATCTTGGCCTGGCTACAACTTAACTCAAGGTTCTACCGGAGACAAAGTACGTCAGATGCAGGAGCAGTTGAATGTGATTGCAGGTGCCTATCCTGCAATCCCTCGTGTAACCGAAGATGGAATCTACGGACCAGGAACTGCCACAGCTGTAAGAGAGTTTCAATCTGTATTTGGTTTGCCTGTGACAGGCGTTGTAGACTATGCCACCTGGTATCGAATCTCCGAAATCTATGTAGGAGTATCCCGCATCGCAGAATTAGTATAAAAATAAGGCTCCGACAAACGTTGGAGGCCAGACAGAGACAGGCAAGAGGCGCGGCGAAACTACGCTTCTATGCCTTCTTTTTTTCAGGGCTTTCAGTGGCAGATTTTCTAAATATTCTTTTCGCAAAACTTTATTACATTCACAAAAAGTAAACTCACAGTCAAAAGTACAAGGCCTAATTCATGCAGGCAAGAACATCGAGAGATTCATAAAAAGACTTACAACTGCGCTACAGAAAATGTGGTTCGCAGGTTGTACTGTCTGAACGAAGTGAGTTTACAACGTGCGAACCTTATAACATCTCTGTGAGCAGTTGTTTAGTCTTTTTAGAATCTTTCGCACTGTGATTGAATGTATGAATTAGACCTTGTGCTTCTGACTGCTCAGACAAACTTTTTGTGCATGATGTAATTGCGAAAAAGAATATTAAGAAAAACATAGCCACTTGCAAACTGAAAAAAAGAAGGCATAGAAGCGTAGTTTCACCGCGCCTCTTGCCTGTCTCTGTCTGGCCTCCAACACTTGTCAGAGAGCCTAAAAAATTCTCTTTATATCATTAAACAGCACAAAAATCATCAATGCAAATAAGAGAATCATCCCTATCATATGCACCATACCTTCTTTGTCCGGTGCCACTCGTTTTCCCCGAATTGCTTCAATAATCAAAAATACCAATCTGCCTCCATCTAGTGCCGGAAGCGGGAGTAAATTCATCACCCCAAGGTTGGCAGATAACAAAATACCAATATTTAGCATCTGCATCAACACTACCACGATTCCATAAGATTTACTTTGCTCATAGGTATCATCCACAATATCTACAATTCCAACAGGACCTGATAATTGATCCATTCCCACACTTCCTGTCACCAGCATCTTAAGACTCTCTAGGGTTGTGGAAATCCAGAATTTCACTTCGTAGACGCCGTACTGTAGTGCAGTAAACACATTGGCCTTCTTATATTCTCCCGGTGATGTTACACCGAGAAGATAATTGCCATCCTCATCCTGCTTTGGAACAATGGTTACTTCCTGTTTTTCACCATCCCGTTCATAGATGAGTTCTACGGTTTCTCCCGGATGAAACATATTAAAATAAGTCACCTCACGCCAAAGATTGATTTTCTTTCCATTCATCTTTACGATACGGTCCCCTGCCTGCATTCCTTCTGCTTCAGCAGAAAAACCAGGTACTACGCCGGAAATCACCGGTTCATCATAACCTGTATATCCAACAATGATCACTGCAAAGAGAAACGCCAAGATAAAGTTGAACACAGCCCCTGCTGCTACAACTGCAATTCTGGCCCATACGGACTTGCTGTTAAAACTTCCTTCGGACATATCCTCTGCATCATCTTCTCCCATCATGCAAGAACCGCCTATAGGAAATAACTTTAAGGAATATCTGGTTTCTCCTTTGACTTTACTAAGAAGTCTAGGACCCATTCCAATGGAAAATTCATCCACCCGAATTCCATTTGCCTTGGCAAGTAAAAAATGTCCCAATTCATGTACGAATACAATCGTACCAAATACTAATATTGCAAGAATAATTCCCATTTTACCACCTGCTCTCTATCTGTTCATATACTGCTTGCTCCGTCTGCAGAATTTCTTCTACAGATGGGTTTAAAATATTTTTGTGAGCAGCCATACATGTCTCAATGATTTCCGGAATCTGCAAGTATCCTATCTTACGTTCCAAAAACTTGCTCACTGCCAGTTCATTTGCTGCGTTATAGACGGTAGGAAGAGAGCCGCCGGCTTTCCCTGCCTCAAATGCTAGACGCAATCCATAAAAAGTATCTAAATCCGGCTTCTCAAAGGTTAACTGAGACAATGTGTAGAAATCCACCCTCTCTCCCGGCAAAAATCTTCGTTCCGGATAGTATAATGCGTACTGAATCGGCAACTTCATATCCGGTGTTCCAAGTTCTGCCATGATGGCTCCATCCACATATTCCACCATAGAGTGAATAATGCTCTGCGGATGAACCACGACTTGAATCTGCTCAATGTCCACATCAAACAGCCATTTCGCTTCTATCACCTCAAGCCCTTTGTTTACAAGTGTAGAAGAATCGATGGTAATCTTTCTTCCCATCTCCCAATTCGGATGTTTCAGGGCATCTTCCACCTGAATGTTTACTAAGTCTTCTCGCTTCTTTCCGCGGAAGGGTCCTCCGGAGGCTGTTAATAAAATCTTATGCAGCTCCCCCCTCTGATTTCCCTGTAAGGACTGAAATATTGCACTATGTTCACTATCCACAGGTAAAATAGATACCTGATGCTCTCTTGCAAGGGGCATAATAATGTGACCGGCTGTAACCAAGGTTTCTTTATTTGCTAGAGCAATGTCTTTGCCAGCTTTGATTGCTTCAATGGTAGGGCGGATTCCAATCATTCCTACGATGGCTGTTACCAGAATCTCTGTCTCCTCCATTCGCGCCACTTCAAGAAGCCCTTCCATACCATACACCACTTTCACTTCCAAATCCTTGACAAGCTCCCGTAGTTCCTTAGCCTTCTCTTCTTTCCAAACTGCAACCAGTCTTGGCTGAAACTCTCGTATCTGTGTCTCCAATAATTTGATATTATTACCTGCTGCAAGGCCAAGAACCTGAATATCCCCATTTTCTCTTGCCACTACCAACGTCTGTGTTCCAATAGACCCCGTAGAGCCTAAAATTGCTATTTTCTTCATTGAATTTCCTTCCATCCAAGCTTTACATAAATAGAATTGCCATATAGAAAATAATTGGCGCCGTAATAATCACGCTGTCAAAGCGATCCAAAATACCGCCATGACCCGGAATTAATTTCCCGTAATCCTTAATATCATGATTTCTCTTGATTGCAGATGCTGCCAAATCGCCCACTTGGGAAATCACGCCACCCACTGCACAAATAAGTGCATATTGTATGATATCTGCATTTGCTCCCGGAGCAAAACGATTGATGGCAAGTGCATAGAGAGCTCCTAAAAGTGCTGCTCCTACAACACCACCAACTGCACCCTCTACCGACTTCTTCGGGCTAAGCACCGGTGCTAATTTGTGTTTGCCCATGGTCATACCTACGCAATAAGCACAGGTGTCACATCCCCATGAACACAAGAATACCAACCATACCAAAAATGCGCCCTGCTCCAACATACGAATCTGATATACATAAGAAAGCATAAATGCCACATAGAACAATCCAAAAAAAGCAAGCATAATATGCTCTGAGCGATACTTTGGATAAGTGAACACATACACTGCCATAAGCATAATCAAAAAGGCAATGATAAGCATGGTAACCCACTCTGTCATTCCAAAACGAATCAACGCAAAATATGCTAAAGCGGCAGCGTATCC
Source organism: Faecalimonas sp. (assembly GCA_045545895.1). Taxonomy (GTDB): domain Bacteria; phylum Bacillota; class Clostridia; order Lachnospirales; family Lachnospiraceae; genus Faecalimonas. Next base: position 14,619 of record JAZQBW010000124.1, on the reverse strand, counting down.
AACTCCACCTAGTAACTTTTTATGAATGTCATGTACTTTGTAAATCTCTGTCATCCCGATTAAGCTAATGGCCAGAATAGTCGCAAATAATATATCTCCTCCTGCAATCATTGTAACTAATGCAATCACCACAAGTAGTATTCCACTTAACAGTCTTGTCTTAAACATCTATTGTTCTCCTTCCTTTACGCCGCCGAATCGTCTGTCTCTGCCATTATAATATTCGATGGCTTTTATCAGTTCCTCTTTTGTGAAATCTGGCCACAATACATCTGTAAAATAAAATTCACTGTAGGCCAACTGCCATAATAAGTAGTTGGAAAGTCTTTGTTCTCCACTGGTTCGTATCATCAAATCCGGATCCGGAATATCATGTGTATCTAGATAAGATTCAAATAATGCTTCGCTAATCTGCTCCGGCTCAACTGTACCCATCTTATAATCCATGCACATCCTCTTCATGGCACGAACCATCTCATCACGGCTTCCGTAATTCAATGCAATCTGGAAATTCAGACCATCGTTATCCTTCGTTGCTTCCTCCAACTCTTCAATGCGACTCTTAATATCCTCATCCAAAGCCGTCTTATCTCCCAACACACGAACTCTCATACGATTCTTCTCAGCAGTCTTCAAACAGGTCTTCATATAATTGCGGAGCAGGTTCATAAGTGCATCCACTTCATCCTGAGGACGCTTCCAATTTTCAGTAGAAAACGCATACACAGTGAGATACTTTACACCTAATCGATATGCATCCTCGCAGATTCTCTCCACATTTTTGCTTCCTTGTGCATGACCATAATTTCGTGGCATGCCTTTCTTTTTTGCCCAGCGTCCGTTCCCATCCAAAATAATGGCAATATGCTTTGGTACGTTCATCCAAAGTCCTCCTTTCACTATCAAAGAAGATAAGTAAAGATTGTCCTCCAATCCTTACTTATCTTCCACCTTAAGCTATTCTTTATACTGTAAGAACTTCTTTTGATTTTACTTCTACTGCCTTATCTACTTCTGCAATGTATTTGTCTGTAATTTTTTGCAATTGTGTTTCTAAATCTTTGATTTCATCCTCTGAAATATCAGAGCCTTTTAATTTTTTAAATGCATCGTTACCATCTCTGCGGATGTTACGAACAGCAACCTTGGCTGCTTCTCCCTTTTTCTTCACGTCTTTTACTAATTCTTTTCTGCGATCCTCTGTAAGTTCAGGGAAAACAAGGCGAATCACTGTACCATCGTTGGATGGATTAATCCCAATATCTGATGTTAAAATCGCTTTTTCAATGGCTTTCACTAAACTCTTTTCCCACGGTTGAATCTGAATCATACGTGCTTCCGGAACAGAAATGTTTGCCACCTGTTGGATAGGTGTTGGGATTCCGTAGTAATCCACTACTAATTTATCCAAAATGTGTGGATTGGCACGTCCGGCACGAATGGCTCTCAGTTCTCCTTCTAAGTTTGATAATGTTTTTTGCATTTTCTCATCATATACCTGCAATTTTTCGTTCATGTGTAAATCCTCCGATTCTTTTATTATATTTATACAGTTACTTTTGTACCTGTAAATTTCCCTTTCATTGTCTCCACAATGCTGTTTTCCTCGTTCAAACCGAACACCAACATCGGCATCTTGTTTTCCATACACAAAATGGATGCGGCAAGGTCTACAGCCGCCAAACGTTTATCTATGGTTTCTTGAATGGAAATCTCGTCATATTTTTTCGCATTCGGGTTCAATTTCGGATCACTGTCGTAAATACCATCAATTGCTTTGGCAAGCAACATAGCATCTGCTTCTATCTCAATTGCTCGAAGCACTGCACCTGTATCTGTTGAAAAATAAGGATGTCCAGTTCCTCCTGCGAAGAATACCACCTTTCCGGCATTCAAAGCTACCACTGCAGCATCTTTTGAGAATAAGCTTGTGAATGCACCACATGTAAATGGTGTAAAAATCTCAGTCTGCATTCCAACATGTCTGAAAATATCAGATACGTAAATACAGTTCATAACCGTTGCAAGCATTCCGATCTGATCTGCCTTGGTACGGTCAATGGTCTCGCTGGTTCTTCCTCTCCAAAAGTTCCCGCCTCCGGTTACAATCGCAACCTGTATTCCATCATCTACTAACTGTTTTACTTGATTCGCAACACCAATGCAAGTTGCTTCATCAAAGCCAGTCTTTTTATCGCCAGCCAACGCTTCGCCGCTCAGCTTTAATAATACTCTTTTCATACGTCTGCTCCTTATGTTCATTTTTCCTCTTATGTCACTCCATGATTTCACTTCGTTACATCATAACTCACGCACATTATACCATAAAGAGATTGTGTTTCACACCCTCTTTTTTCAACCTTTTAGAAAATTTTTACTTTTCTTTATAAATAAGCAATTTTCTTTTCTTTAAGAACATGGTATTATTTTACAAGAGGTGAAACATTATGAGAGAAAAATTACAAAGATTTATGATTGGCCGATATGGCATCGATGCTTTTTCGAAATTTTTAATGGGAATTGCACTCGGTTTATGTGTCTTAGATTTATTTACAAATAATAGATTGATTCACACCTGGTTTCTGATTCTGATTGTTTATGTATATTACCGTATGTTATCAAGAAACTGCACCAAACGTTATCAGGAAAATATGAAATTTTTGCAAATCAAAAATAAAATAATGGCAAAATTCAACTCAGAAAAGTCTATCATGAAACAGCGTAAGACACATCATATTTACAAGTGTCCAACATGCAATCAGAAGATTCGAATTCCAAAGGGAAAAGGACGCATCTGCATTACCTGTCCGAAGTGTAAAACAGAATTTACGAAAACAAGTTAATAATGCGGTGCAGAAATTCCTGCACCGCATTTCTTCTTACTCTATCTTCACATACTGCTCCGGTTGATATTCAACCATTGTCATAGCTTTTCCCTCTATATTCAGCTTCTCTTCACAATAAGCAAGATTAATCATCTTCTCCTTCAAATCCTGCAAGGTGTAAAAATAATGGTTGCTTGACTCAAATCCAATACGAGAATCTTGAAGCCGCAAATCAATCAACGCCTGCACCGTTTCCATCTCTTCACGCACAATACGAATCATTTCCCTTTGCAACGCCATTTTCTCTTCTGGAGAAACAGCATCGTCTCCCAACATGGTATCACGTCGATTCACAAACTGAATATGATGATAAGCACTCTCATACTGGCAAAGTACCACCCTCGCCATAAGAATCATCTCATCCAACTCTTCATTGAGTCCTTCATATGCAAGCAAATCAGAAAGACCCTCTCTCCAGCCTTCCACAAGCTGGCGGTATTCATCCTCATACACATCTGCTGGATAAATACCAGACCACCACTCTATATCATCATATGGATAACCTACCATGCTGGCACGGTATCCTGTTTTTTCCAAGAAAAATGGTGCCATTGGGCCAAAATTCTGTGGTCCGTAATATAATGTTCCTATATAAAACGGATAATGAGAAAATGCATCACTTAATTTCTGCTGCGCTGTATAAACACCTTCTGCAATGTTCTCGCCTAGCCAATCAATTAAGAAATCTTTCAAACTTCCCTTATCTTCCATGAGCCATGATGCCAATCGAAGATTCGGACTTGGACAGCCGCCAAGTGTCCAGCTTACTTGCAAATGCTGAATGCCCTGCTCTTTCAATTGTTCAATATGTTTTGCAACCTTATCAAACACCGGGATATACGGCACAACGGACATCTCCCATGTGTTGTTCATCTGCACCTTAGCAGACATCTGCATGCCATGTTCTCTGGCAACCTTCCACATCTTCTTAGCCTTCTCACCAGGTCCACAAAGGGACATGGTGTAATCAAGAACCTGACCTTCCACGCCACCGATACAGAACTTCATGGCTTCTTCACTGGTGCATTGCAAAATCTGACCTTCTGTAAGAAGAGGAACCACTTTCTCTGCCCATTCATCCGACCAGCCCCAAGCCCAGGCAATTACTTTCGCATTTGGGTTTGCATCGTGTGCACCCTTTGCCATAAGATTGTTGACCTCTGCAACCACTTCCCAAGGCTTTCTTTCCTTACAACGCGGACAGGTCATTTCTCGTTTCCCCAATCGAGAATAACAATTGGTCAAGTTCTCCGACATGGTAATGGTAAAGAACCCTGCCAAGTCTGGAACCATCTCAAATAACTTTCTCACAGACTGATAGAGATAGTTCTGAACATCTATTGTAGAAGTACACATGGCATAGAAATCACCTTCTGACTCCCCGCGCAGCTCTGGATATTTTTCAAAAAATGCATCAGACATAGCTCGAGGCTCATTTAAATATGGATAAATTCCAATTCCATATTTCTTCGCTCTTGCAACCAGTTTTCGGAGTGAATCAATTCGTTTTTCCCAGCCTTTTGACAAAGAAGGTTCAAAAGGAAACTCTACCAACTGGTATAGCACCATATGCATCCAGATACCATTGATACCCGCATCCGCGTATTCTTTCAAGATACGCTCTGGAAACGGGTCAATACTCTCGTCAATCAAAGCATCTCCACACAAGGCAAAATACGGGTAAATCATACGAAGATTATTTGTCTTCTGTGACTGCTTTGTCACCTCTAAATCCAGCACCGACACATGGAAATCTTCCACAAACGCAAATGCATTGTCATGTTTTCCGTAACCCGCCGGAAATCTATCTTTTATAAGCTTAGCTATCCTCTTCGTTTGTTGCAATTCCGCATCTGTCAGAGGTGCATACTTTGGCGGTTCCACCAATGGTTTCATCCCGCCAAGTTTCACCCACATAAAGTCATCCTCTTTCAGAATGAACGCCAACTCCTCTGGGGATATATTTAAAAGGGTTACTATCTGCTCATAAGTACATAGATGCCAATTGTTACGAATAATGGTTAAAAATCCTCTCTTCATCCACGCTCCGTTTACAGGCTCCTCTGGATTTAACCCAAGAACCTCAGCCGCCTTTTGAATTTTATTGGAAGAAGTACCAAGTACTTCTGCGATTCTCTCTACCGGGACATATCCCCAGTTTCGCCAGACAACTGCCTGCCAGGTAGTTGGAAAATAATGATATTTAATTGCTTTCACATCAGATACCTCTGGTAAAACACTCATAATTACTGCTCCTTTAATCTACGATTTCGTACTTCTACTGGCTGTTTTAATTCTTCTAGAACATCCTTCTTTTCCCATTCATACGTCTCAAGTGTTAGTTGGGGTTCCTCCTTTTCATAAGTATACTGACTCATGTTTTATTGCCTTCTTCATTCTTATCACTCGTAACTATAGGTTTGAACTAGTGGAGTAGTACTCTGTGTACCAAAAGCTTCCACTGCGATAATTTCAAACTTGTAGTTCACGCCTGCTTCTAGTCCGCTTACAATTAATTCTTTTTCTGTTTGCATATTGCTAATTCCCAAGAAATAATCATTGCGATACGTCTTAGTTGCAACAGTTTCTTCCGTATTTAGGTTTGTCACATTCACAATATAATGATGTACAAAATCTTCATGCGTTGCAGCTTGGAATCTTAACACAACAGAAGTATCTGACATTTGTTGCACGCAAACTATATCATTTTCAAAATAAGGTTCTGCAACACTAGTCTTTCTGGCATCGGTATAAACAAAAGAAGCCTTGTTTGCCGGTTCTTTAATAACCCAATCGCCCTCTATTCTTTCAGAATTGAAGAAATCATAACGTTCAATGGTCACTGCATTATTATTTACCTTAACCAGTAATCCTTCACCGTAATCGTAGATGGTGTGATCTCCAATTGCGCTGTCCGTATATTTAAATCCGCCTGTTCCTACATAATACAGTGAGCCTGTATTGATAACAGTAAAATTCTCTTGACGAATACTAGTTTCACGCCTAATAGAATGGTGCGTGTGTGAGGTAAAGAGAACTACCTGTGGATAGTCATTAAACACACCTTCTGTTACCAATTGATCAATGCTTCCGCCTTGAATTGTGCCTGTAGGTGGTTGATGCACTGCAACAAAAATCGGCTTATTCGAGTCTGCTTGTGCGGCTTCTGCAAGTTTCTCCTGTAAAAATTGTACTGTCTCAGTTGAATACGCAGACGCATCCGTAGCAGTTGCCTCATCTGAGCTGATTCCGATGAAATAATAACCATCCACAGTAGTACAACTATTTAATCCCGCTTCACTGGTTTCGATATCGGTGTGATTTTCGCTTAACGGAGTTCTAAGTTCTGTATCAAACAGCTCCCGTACTACATCAAAAGTTGCTGTGTTTACACTCGACCATGCCTTGTAATATTCATGATTATCAGCTGTCACAATCACTTTTGGTGCGTATGTCTCATCCGGATATACCTCTTGGAACACCTTCATAAAAATCGCATAATCTTTCTGATATCCATGATCTGCAATATCAGCATTCACGATAATCAATTTCGCGCCATTTTCACGATAAAGTTCTAACGCTTTTCGGAAATTGTCTTCTCGATGTCCACCCGCATTTTCCATGTCAAAATGCGTGTCACTGATAACTCCAAACACCGTCTCCGGATTTTCTGCTTTAATCTCTGCAACTGTTTTCTTTCCGACCAACAGCTCGCGCATGTAGGTTCCATCTGTTTGAGAGATTGTGCCATCATGATTGAAGTCAACTGACAATTCACCGGCATTCGTAAGCTCTTTCTTTTCTTTTTCTGCCTTTTTCAAAACAACCAAGTCTTTTGCATCTATCGTATTATCTACATTAACATCTCCTGCATAGTAACATGAAACCACATGAGTTGTTTCATCGCCACTGTCATCTGTATAGGTAATGCGATAATCTCCGGCTTTGTCTAATACATCTTCGTCAGTTGCATCTTCTCTATTTACTACAATGCTTGTCACATCTGTCGGAAGCACATAGCCTTCTTCTGTATCCAGACAAATTGGCATTGCGGCTTTTTCATAAAGTTCTTTTAAAATAATGCCGTCTTCCCCGACTGTAACATCACAAGAACTATCCACAGCGGATGCATAATCGAGCAAATAGAAATGTCGATTATCAATTACTTCACCATCTACGCTAACTAATAAACGCACATCGTCCCTTGCACCGTCTTCATCTGCATCGACACGTTTTACAGCGAACGCAAAGGTTACTTCTTCTGCTACATCTTTTTGTATCAAAGTTTTATCTCCTGCCAAAACGCTTAATTTACCATCTCCTATGCCAAGTTCAAAGCCACTGATGGTAATGCTTCCGCCTTCCAAAATTACCGCTTTGTCAGTGAAAATCATTTCATCAGACACCATGTCTGTAATTGTTCCTGTTGCATTTGCAGAATATGCCATGTAATCAAGTCCCACATAATCATCAAAGGTATATTGTGTATAATCATAAGATTTCGGCACTTCACGTTTTTCCGAAGCAATTGTTACATTTTGGACACTTACTTCACTTCCTAGTTCCTCCGCATAATTATCAACATAGAAATAGGTATCATTGCATAGTACATCCTGCATCCAAAGACCAATTTTTACGTCATCTTTGTCACCGGTTGCATCATGATCCACATACTCCACAGAAACATCTAAATCAATTCGATCTGTATCAAGAGAATTGATCCAAGAAGCATCCAATTTTAGCTCTGTCTTTTCCAAGATTCCGCTTTCTACAGATTCAAAATAAAGGTTCTCGCCTTCTCTATATATCTGAACTCCACCATCTCCGTCTTTTCCTCCAAAGGTTACTACTCCACTTTCAGCAAACGTAACTTCCGCGGATAAGCGTTTTCCATTCATGGTAAGGCCTGTGCTGTATGTATTATCCAAGGTTCCATTTACGACATCTGTATAAGCTCCATCTTTAATCCCATAATCTGCCATAATAGTCGGTAAATATACCTCTTGTGACCAGTCTGCAACCGACTTATACTCGATTTTTCCTGCATTACTTGATGCTAATGTAATTGATCTTTTGAGCCAATCACTTGGAATATTTTCCCCATCTTTAGAAACGAAGAAATAACGATTATTATACAGTTTCTTATCAAAGAACACTCCAACAAGCAAATCATCTTGCGTCCCATCTCCATCAAAATCTGCCGCTTGCAGACTGATTTGCATTAATATGTCATTGCCAACTAAATCAACGCCTGCAACCTCTGATTTCAATGTGGCAATCGATATTGTTCCCTTGCCAGAACACAAAAGTTGCAACTGTATTTTGTCTGCCCCAGTAGTTTGAAATTGTAAACCGTACCAAGAGCCACTTGAAGGTGCAGCATAACTTAAAACATTTCCGCCACTCGATGTATAATACAATTTCGTATTCATAGTAAATACAGTATCAAGCACATTGGAGCCATTCTTATATACACCACCTGTAGAGTTAGTCGTTTTTTGATTATCTGCAATACCAAAATCACTCAAAGTAATTGCTGTCAAGTCAGTCTTTGCCACTTTACATTCATCTGGCATCCAAAGTGTAATCTGTGCTTCTTCTGTACCGATTGTTGCAATACATGTTCCCAATCTTGCAATATTCGGAAGTTCCATATATGTATCGTCATATAAAGTTCCATTGATCCAAACACCTAACAAAATGCCGCCATTGCCATCTGGCACATGAGAAATTTGCAAATTAATGCGTTCTCCTACTAATATTGCCTCTGCTTTTTGTGCATCAATTGCATATGACTCTTGATTGATATTATCATAGATTACTAAATTACTACTTCCATCACTATAAATGGTTAATCCATCTTCTGCCACTGTACTTGCTCCATAGCAGAATTTTGCATCTGATGATGTAGGGAACAGAATATCCATATTTAATTTTGTTCCGGCAAGCCCTTTTGTTAATTCTGAGCGAATGCTCCCCAATTCACCGATTATATCCGAACGTTTCACCGCACCTTGAGTTCCATTAAATGAAAAATCAGCTTGTGTGATTTCCACGTGGTTCTCATTCACCATAGCTTCCGGAGCACCAACAATCGCTTTCACCGTTAATGGTTGCGCAATCAACGTTTTTACCGTAATCGTTTGGTTAAACAAGGAAAGATCCGCACCTGTTATCGTAAACTCACGTTTGATGGTATCTTTGAACAACATGGTTACCTTTACATCTCCTGTGTTTGTAGTATCATCCACATTGAAAAATTCGAATCCAGTCTTAATCTTTACATCTGTTCCTGTAAGCGTAATTCCCAAGTCTGTAGGCGTAAAGGTTACCAATTCCGTCATAGTACCAGACGATTGCCTATATCGTGCAATCATATTTCCGTTTGCAGCAGACTCTATTCTCAGTCCGTACTCATCGGCCCCCATGTACACAAATTGAGCTGTATTGTGGGCATAAAAATTGTAATAGCCTTCTATTGCCACTTTATGCAGTGTACTTCCTGCGATGCTTTTCGAGATTTTCTTACCAGCCATCGAAACTGTAGTCTCTTCCTCAAAACCAAAATCGGTAAAGGTTTTTACTGTATAACCTTCCATTGGTGGTCTGACAATAGACGTGATGATTAATGGATGGGTCGTAGTTGGTGCCCAAACCGTAATCGTTCTATTAAAACAAGACAGGTCTACGTCTTCGACCGTAAATTCCCTTTGGAACTGATCTTCAATCAATATGGTTACACGGATATCTCCGCTTGTTTCCCCTTCATTTACATTTTGAAATTCAAAGCCAATTTTTATTTTTACATTCGTATTCGTCAAATCAAATCCTGTATCAGCCTTTTTAATAGTGGTCCTAGTAGAACCAACTATTGCAGCATTTTTATAATAACTTGCCTGCAGGTTACTATTTGCGTTCGGTTCCAAACGAATTCCTGCCTTAAAACCGCCAAAATATACTGCCTGCTTAGCCGCCCCAGGAACAAATTTGTAATAACCTTCTATTGCAACCTTATTCAAAGTCTTGTCTGCAATACTTTTTTGAATTGTAGTATTTGTAAATGTAGTAGTCTCATCAAATCCAAAATCAGTAAAAGTCAATGTATTATAATCGGCCGTTAAATCCGTGGATGTGACTGTTAATGGCATAGTATTTGATGCTACTTTCAGATATGTGCCAATTAATGCTCTCCCGCCTGCAATTACGCCGTTATAGTACTCTGTTCCTTCAATACTAAACCTGACACGCATATCTTCTTCACCTTCATAATCGAATGTGAGGCGTATCTCCACGGCCTCTTCCAATGGATTTTTGGTAAGACTCGAGGCATTAACTTGCTTTAGAGGGTTAAGACCCTCTAAATGGTTAACAAGGTAAACAGCATTATTGTTATAAGCTATCCCTAACGCATAGCCTGCTCTATCTGCATTAATACCTCCGACACGTACATATGTATAATCACTTGATTCGTTACCACTAAATTTGATCTTTCCGCTAAAGGCAACCTTATCCATGCTGTTATCCATGCTGGCAAGATTTTTTGCACTTCCGGATTTTGACGTTCCTGTATATGTAGCATTATCAATTCCGTAACTACTGAAAGTCACTTCCGTATATTCGCTTTCACTTGTTTGTGTCTCCGTCGCAGTTGCATCCTCTGCTTCTACCCCAAATCCTGTGTATGGCATCTGTAATACCATACACAGCATTAAGAGAACTGCCAATATTTTTTTTCTCGCTTGTTTCCACTTTCCTTTCAATAAGGTTCCTCCTCCCTTATATGATACTGGCGGTCACGCTGGACCCCCAAGCATAATGTCCAAATGAGTGCTTGTCTTCTTCTGCGATAAATTCACCTCGACATCTAAAGTCAAGCACCGGTTCTTCTAATTCCTCAATTTTCTCTATTTGTCCGCAGACATAGTCTTTTAAACGTCTCTTGCAACTTTTTACACGATGCAGCAGACCACCGATTCGTGTATCATGAACATCTAACCCATGAGGTTTGTTCTCAATGAGCCATTGCCTACGAAATGCTTCATAAAACAGTTCTATTTTCTCAATGACTGCATCATAATCTGTAAGAATGGCTTTCACTTTTTCTCGGTCACCAGACAAATATGCTTTTCTTGTGCGAACACCCAGGTCAAACTTAATAGCTAACACATCGCACAATGCTTTCAACGTTGCGAAGGTTGCACCGAATTCCGCGTGATGTGTAAGTGGTTCTAATCTCTTAGACATCAATTCATATTCTCTTGCATCATTCACGCGAACATTCAAATCAAACTTTCCAAGGAGGCAGTCACAATATAGCATATGTTTATCTGGATTGACATCGTTACCGTCTGTACTTGCTGTATCCGGCAAGTCAACCAACATATAATCATCAAAAGTTATGCCAAAACATTCTTGAAATTTTTGTTTCATTTTCCCTTCGTCTTGAATACCATGGGCGATACATGCATTGTGGAACATTGCTGGAAGTACAGCGAATCTGGAACATTCATTTCCGTTATCGCCCCATATGGTGTAGAACACATCCTTCACCTGATGTTCCAGACAACTCTGTGTCGCTGCAGTCCCAGTTTCTATTGCATACCTGTTATGTGGAACAAAACCGGTCCATGTCCAAAGTCCACCCGCGAACATACTGCCTGGTTTTAATTTTTCATGCCCCTCAATCCACTTATCATAATGGGATTTATCTGTGGAATAATAATCCCAATAAATGAGGCGAACATTGTCCGGGATCATTGCGCTTACAGATACGTCGATTTCTCCGCTTTCCTGCTCGTGATAGCCACCCGTAGCCAACTTATAGAACATGTCGCTCCACATACATATGGTAAATCCATATTTCTTTGCAATATTGGATACCTTTTCCAAATGCTCACGCAAGATTTCTATTCTGTTACGATATCCATGCTTGTTCAGGTACCGTCCAAGTCCTACCATTCCTGCTTCGTCCATTCCGATATTGACCAAGCGGGTGGTAAAACACTCTGATAATGTCACAAACATATCTTCAATCAGTTGGTACACCTTATCCTCGCCCACACAAAGAATATCATTGCAATCTGAAATCATGGCATATTCTCTCCAATACATGAGGCAATTAAGGTGTGCCAATGTTTGAATGCACGGCACAAGTTCTATACCATGTGCCGCTGCATACTGATTCATCTCTTTTAATTCCGCTTTCTTGTAACGCCCGCGCAAATGTCCGAAATACGGCTGCCCATCCACTTCATAGGTATCCTCGGTGTACAACATCAATGTGTTATAACCGAGCTTTTCCATGATGTCTATCATTCGTTTTGCCGTACTCACATTCATAACTGCCACGCGGGAGTTATCAATCAGAATTCCAAACCGCTCAAACGGTGTCGTTGTTTGAAATATACTTTTACTCATAACTATTTTTTCTTCAAACCGAGTTCGAATGCCCAGTTAATTGTGAATCCAAACTCTGCAAAGTCAATTGGTTTCATATAAGTTTTGATGGAAAGGGACGTTTGTTCATTTGGACAGTAAATACCTAGATATCCTCCCAGATATTTTGCATAATTCGGCAAATAAATCCACCGGTCGTTGTATGCCTTTCCATCAAACCAAACACCTAGCTTCACATCGTCCTTGTCGCCATCGCCATCTGAGTCAACATATTCAATGCTGACTGTTAACTCAACGTCTCGTCCTACCAGTTGTACTCCAGCCGTCTCTGCCATAAAAGATATTGGGCTAAATTTTCCGGTTGCCTCGCGGAAATACAAATTTCCCGCCTCTGTTGATGTGAAAATCATACCATGCCATTCCGATTTACCACCACCAATATGAAGTTGAGCCCCTGGTTCTTTTGAGAAGTTTACAATGTCCGAAAATACAACTCTATCCATACTTTCCAGTTCACAATTTCCACTGACAGCCATACCACCTTTGTTATAAGCGTATGTTCCAGTCATGATATCGTAAGAATCAAATGTAACCTTCGTAAAATTCGGATTTACAGTTGGTGTCGGATCTGGAGTTCCAAGTTTGATAGTACCTTCTTCTTGTTCGATATAGAAACCAATATAGTTTCCTAGTGTTTCGATTGCGTTGGTAAATTTAAAGTATTGATTATTGTATAATTTACCGTTAACATACACTCCTAGCATGGCATCCTTCGGATTCTTCTGGTTTTCAAACAGTTCGATTTTTAGTTCAACTTCTTCCCCTACAAGAGTTGCTCCGGCAACTTCCGGTTTCAATGTGTATTCCTCCGGTATTGCTGCAGATGTAGAACGAATAAAAATAGTTCCATCTGTCTTTGCTTGGAAACGTATACCATGCCATGCTGACTGGCCTCCTGCATACATCATCCAATTGTTCTTATGGTTACTAAATACAAATTTTTGTGTCGTTACTGTATTTACCAGCGATTTAAAGTGACTTCCACTGGCAACCAAATTACCGTTATTATATTTATACAATCCGTTTACAATCCCAAGCTGTGACATATTAAAGCTTGTAAGCGCCGGCTTTTCAACCACCACGTTTTCACTAACAATCTTAACCGTTGCTTCTTCCTTCGGAATATAGATTCCTACATATCCGCCCAGGCTTGCCTTTCCACCTGTTAAATGGAAATACTCATTGTTATAAAGATTTCCATAAATATATACACCAAGTTTTGCATCATTACCAAACTCAAACAATTCCAGTGTTAACTCGATCTCTTCTCCAACTAAAGTTCTTCCTGCAATCTTAGGATCCAATGTATATTTTTCTTTAAATTCTTTCGTTCTGGAATGAATACTGATGGTTCCTTCTTCATTCACAGTAAACCCGATTCCATGCCAAGCGGATGGTGAACCTGCATAACAGATACTGGTGCCGGCATGTTGACTAAAGGTAATCTTTTGTGTTGTAACCGTATTCATCAAAGATGGTGTATACATGCCTGAAACAGATAAGTTGGTGTTATAACCATATGTACCATTTGTAATACCTATTTCTGAAAGATTTACTTTTGTAAGTTCTGGTTTTTCTATTTCTGGATTGCCTAATATGATTGGATAATTCTCATCGTTTGTAACAAACTTAAGATTTCTACCAAACGTAGTCGCACGGTCCAGCAAAATATAGGCTGCATCGTTATACAATACGTCATTGAAATAAACTCCAATAAGAACATCATCCTCGCCTTGATCTCCATCACCATCCACAAACTCTGCTGTTAATGTGAGTTTTACTTTTGTATTGAAGATATTAGTACTTGCAATTACAGAAGAGATAACACTACCTTCATCTGAATCATTATTTAAGTCCTTGAAAAGTAGCTCTCCATCCGCACTCAAACTTGTTTGAATCACCACACCATCATCTTCTGCATCCGTAGCACCAAATTGAAGGTAACTTCCACCTTCCGTCGGATTTTCCGGGAATGTGATATAGGTTGTAAAGCGTGTGCCATCCAGGCTTGCCCCTGCATAGGAACCATCACTTGTATTTTTCACATACCCTTCATCAATTCCGAAATCAACTAATGTAATATCTTCTAAGTCTTCAGACGGAAGTAAAGGTCCCTCTTCTCCAGATACAATAGACTTAATAGTCAATGGTGCATCTGTACTACTAGATACAATTCGCACTGTCTTTTTGAAGGATTCCAAAGAAACATTTGTCAAGTTATATTCTGTCTGGTATGTATCCGAAATCAAAATAGTAACCTTCACATCTCCTGTATTTT
>JAZQBW010000123.1:0-9729 GCA_045545895.1 Faecalimonas sp. | reverse complement strand
TCCTCACCAAATCCCACAGTGAAAGTGCGATCTACTTGTCCCAAATATGCCATATAACTGGAGTCAACCCCACTGGACAAATAAGAACCTACTTCTACATCACTGATTTTATGTGCAGCTACAGACTCCTTCATCACTGCTTCCACTTCATTCACAATTTCTTCGAATGTCTTATCCGTATCTCCGGTAAAACGAGGCTCAAAGTACCTCGTGATGTTGATCTCTCCATTTTCATAGACAAAATAATGTCCCGGTTGCAAACAATAGACCCCTTTAAAAAAGGTTTCGTTTGTTGGTACAAACTGGAATGACAAATAATTTGCCAGCGCATCTTCATTAAACACTTTATCAAATTTCGGATGTTCTAGAAAAGATTTAATCTCGGAGCCAAACAAGAAACAATCATTCATCTTGGCATAGTAGAATGGCTTAATCCCAAACATATCCCTTGCCCCAAACAATCTTTTCTGCTCTCTATCCCAAATCACAAAAGCATACATGCCTCGCAAGTGGTCTACTAAGCCTTCCCCCCACTCCTCATATCCGTGAATCAATGTCTCCGAATCGGTATGGGTTGCAAAAACGTGTCCGGCTTCCATCAGTTGCTCTCGAAGTTCCGGATAATTATATATCTCACCATTGAATGTCAATACTAGCGTCTTCTCTTCGTTGTATAAAGGTTGGTCCCCTGACTCGCCAATATCTATAATACTTAGACGGCGGAATCCAAGTGCGGCATTCTCATCTAAAAAGGTTCCGGAGCTATCCGGTCCTCGATGTATAATTGTATTCATCATGCTTTCTAACACTTGTTCTCTATTGTCGGTCTCACCGACAAAACCTGTAAATCCACACATGCTTTAAAACTCCTTTATGTCGTCCAATCAATTGTTGTCTTTTGTGCATTCACCTAATCATACATCTATCATTATACCCATAACCAAAGGTAAAAACAATAAGGAACTAAATTTCTTTTCCCACATACAATGTAATATAAGTATTCAAGAAAGGAAGAATGATGTATGCAAAATTATAGAAACAACGCAGTAGCATACAACAATTATCGACAACCTGTAGTTTGTGCTGCCGATAATCACAAAAAAGACGGTATCGCTGATATGCCGCTTGCAATGGCTTATGTTCCTTGGCAACGCTGGCAGAACATCTATGATGCAGAAAAGGGATTCTGTCGTGGAACAATATTCCAAGAATTAGATTTACCATTCATGGGAATAGGAGGTTGTCAAAATGGCTAACAGACCTTGTAGAAAAGATATGTTACATTGGATCAATATCGTAAGTTTTGCGGTAGATGATGTACAACTGTTTTTGGATACACATCCTGAGGATCAGACAGCGCTTGCTTATTTTCATGAATACAGCAAGCTTCGTAACCAAGCATTAAAAGAATATTCCAAATATTATGGCCCACTGACAATTGATACTACCATGGAATCATGTACAGATCGTTGGAGCTGGATTAATGAACCATGGCCATGGCAGGAAGGAGGATGTTAATTTATGTGGAATTATGAAAAACGATTACAATACCCGGTAAAAATCAGTCGTCCGAATGCAAAAATGGCACAGGTAATTATGAGTCAGTTTGGTGGTCCGGACGGGGAATTAGCTGCTTCTATGCGCTATTTGTCTCAACGTTATACCATGCCTTACAAAGAAGTCACCGGTATCTTGACAGATATCGGAACCGAAGAACTTGCCCACATGGAAATTGTCTCAGCAATTATTTACCAATTGACAAAAGACCTTTCCTTAGAAGAAATCAAGGCATCCGGCTTTGATAAATACTATGTTGACCACACATTGGCACTTTGGCCACAGGCTGCTTCCGGCGCTCCTTGGACGTCCGCTTATTTTCAATCGAAAGGGGACCCTATCACAGACTTGCATGAAGATATGGCCGCCGAACAAAAAGCCCGCACAACTTATGACAACATTTTGCGTCTGGTAAAAGACCCAGAAATATGCGACCCAATTCGTTTCTTACGTGAACGTGAAATTGTTCACTATCAAAGATTTGGTGAAAGTCTGAGAATCGTACAGGATAATCTGGATAGCAAGAACTTCTATGCAATCAATCCAGAATTTGACTTGTCTAGAAAGTGCGACTGCGACTGCAAATAAGAGATATGCAACATTCAAAAAAGATACCTTACAGCGTAAAATTGTAAGGTATCTTTTGATTCTATTATTGTACTACACCTTCAAATCCCAAATCATCCAAGATTTCAAGTGCTGATTTTACACAGTGTTCACAACCATTGATTGCAACTGTTTTTTCCGCAAGATTGACTTCAAAATCCAACCCAGCACCTGCCATTGCCTTTGATATTCTTTCCACACATTTTTCACAATGCATCTCTTCTGCCTTAATAATTGTCATGATAACTTCCTCCATTATTTCATTAATTTTTTTATCGTTTCACACAATTCATCCACTGCCTCTTCGTTCCCTTTGCGAATGTCATCCAACACACATGAATGAATGTGATTGGCAAGCAATTCTTTATTGAAACTATTGAGCGCTGCCTGAACTGCAGATACCTGATTTAAAATTTCCACACAGTAGCGTTCCTCTTCTACCATGTTTTTGATTCCCCGCACCTGACCTTCAATGCGGTTTAAACGAGTAATCAAATCTTTTGATTCTTTTTCTGAACGGTGCTTCGTCCGATTACAACATATCTGTTCTGCCATGATTGTTTTTTCTCCAATCTTCCCGCTTGCGCTTTAGTCTAACTTTGTCCTGCGAAGTCTCAATGCATTACTCACTACAAAAACAGAACTAAATGACATTGCAAGCCCGCCGACAATCGGGCTAAGAAGCATTCCATTAATTGGATACAATACACCTGCCGCAATCGGCAAACCACAGACATTGTAGAAAAATGCCCAGAATAGATTCTGTTTAATGTTGCGAATCGTTGACTTGCTAAGTTTGATTACCTTGTAAACATCCCGTAAATCCGATTTCATCAGAACTACATCACTGGAATCCAACGCAATATCACTTCCACTTCCAATGGCCACACCCACATTCGCCTGCACAAGAGCCGGCGCATCGTTAATACCGTCTCCCACCATCATAACACATTTACCTTCTTTTTGCAGGATTTCCACAACAGAAGCTTTATCATTGGGCAACACTTCAGCAATGACATGGTCTACACCAACTTTTTTCCCAATGTAATCTGCTGTCAATTTATTATCCCCTGTCAGCATATGCACTTCGATGCCCAGCTCTTTTATCTTACGAATTGCTTCTACACTGGTTTCTTTCAAAGTATCTGCCACGCTGATAATCCCAATTACCTTGCCGTCCAGACCAATAAACATTGGAGTCTGACCTTTATTGGCGATCTCAATTGCCTCTGCTTCATATTCCCCAAAATCAATCTGCTGTTCCACGCACAGCTTTTTATTTCCAATATAGTACGTCTTTCCATCTAAAACCGCTTCAATTCCTTGTCCGGTAATACTCTGGAAATCCACTACCTTTTCCAACTCAATTCCTCGTTCCTTCGCACCATTTACAATCGCCTGTCCAAGTGGATGCTCTGAAACCTGCTCGCAGGAAGCGGTGAGTCTAAGCAGTTCCTCTTCTGAAATACTATGGCTAATCACCTTCATTACAGCTGGCTTTCCTTCTGTGATTGTTCCTGTTTTGTCTAATACAACTGCATCAACTTTGTGACTAATTTCCAATGCTTCGCAACTTTTAATCAAAATGCCATGATTTGCGCCAAGTCCGGTTCCCACCATAATCGCTGTAGGTGTGGCAAGCCCTAACGCACATGGACATGCAATTACCAATACCGAGACGAAAATCGTAAGCACAAATGTGATATCATGACCGAGTATAGTCCAGATTATCGCTGCTACCACTGCAATTGTCATAACTGCAGGTACAAAATATCCCGCAACAGTGTCCGCAAGTTTGGAAATCGGAGCTTTCTTCCCTTGCGCATCCTCCATCATTTTTACGATTTTTGCCAGTGTTGTATCTTCACCCACATGGGTTACTTTTACTATAATGGCACCCTGATAGTTCACACTTCCACCAATTACTTCGTCATCTAATTCTTTTTCTACCGGAATACTTTCTCCCGTTAACATAGACTCATCCACGCTAGTGCTTCCCTCTATGACGATTCCGTCCAATGGAACACGACTTCCCGGTTTAACAAGAATGATATCACCACGCACGACTTGTTCTACCGGAACTTCTATCTGTTCTCCTTTTCGAATCACAATGGCAGCATCCGGGGCCAGCTCCATCAGTTTACGGATGGCTTCCGATGTCTTATTTTTACTTCTGCCTTCCATGTATTTTCCGATCATAACAAGGGTTACGACCATAGCTGCTGATTCATAATATAGATTATGAACGGAAGATGGATTACTCGGAATCAAGATTGTCATAATCAGACTGTAAATAAATGCACTTCCTGTTCCAAGCGCAACCAGTGAGTCCATATTCGGATTGCCCTTAAATAAACTTTTGAACCCAACAATATAGAACTTTCTGCCATTTATCAGCACAAAGACTGTTAGCATCAATTGAACCAGTGCAAAGGCCATTGGATGAGTATGCATATCTATAAATGTAGGCAACGGCATCTGAATTGGAAGCATATGCCCCAGACAAATATACAATAATGGAATTGATAAGATGATATTGGAAATCAAACGCATTTTTGTCTTTTTCAATTCTTCATCCAAATATTTCTGTGCTTCCTCACGTTCTTCTTTATTCTTTTCTACATATAGCTGAGCACCAAATCCTGCACGGTCAACTTTTGCGATAATGTCTGCCGGAGTCAGTTTCTCTGCTTCGTATGTGATGGTTAGGATCCCGGTGGTTAGATTGACGTTACTTTCGGCTACTCCTGGGAGTTTGCGGGTAACGCGTTCTACTGCGCTACTGCAGGCGGCACAGGTCATGCCGGTGATGGTGTATTTTTCTGTAATCATATATGAAATCTCCTGTCTGTAAAACGTTGTTAAGGCATACCCCTTGGGGGTATGCCTTAATACTATCATTTGTATGTTGCTATGTCAACTTTAGAAGCATTCTTTTCCTCACTTGTTTTGATTAATCCCAGTTAACATTTTCGTGAGAAACCGTTCCGCATGTATTCAAACTCTGATTGGCTCTTGCAATTGCCTCAATCTCATCTGGTAATGGCACGTCTTCTGGCACAAAACGAATCAACACACGAAAAATTGTTTCTGTATCATTGTCATCAATTAAATCAATTAAACCTTTTAATATTTCTTTTTTCATGATGTTACCCTCCTATATGCGTTTGTATGCCTGTCCTCTTGGCAATACATCCTTGACTGTTATTATATCATTCTCTAACGAAAATAGCACTCTAAAATTTCCAACACGAAGACGATAATCATTTTGATAACCCTTAAGTTTTTTTATATCTCCAAATGGAACTTTTCAATTGCTGTTTTTATTCGTTGCTTAGATGTTTTATCTAAATCTTCGATGTGTTTCACAGCTATTTTAGCATATATAAAGGGAATGACAATGCTATTTGCATCATCCATTCCCTTTTAGTCCATTTTATATTTCAATATCTTTTCCGTGTATCATAGTATAGGAAGTAATAGAATCCCGTCTCGGCTGGACTTTGCTATGTATCCGGAGGGGTTGTCTCCCTCCGGGACACTGTTTTTCGGTTTGTACTTGCCGAAAAAGAGAATGTAACTGTTATGTACCAGCAAGCATCGCCTTTTGGGGACAAAAGGCAGGTTGTTGGGATAGTCCCAAGCCCTTAAAGGTTTCAGGAATATTCCTGACAAGTCTGCGTTTGGGTGACCAAACGCGATGCTTGCTGGTATAGGTTATTTTGTAGTGCAATTATTGAGTACGCCAATCGTATTTATCTCCTTGTGATATATCAAGAGTTTTCTCGTTAATTGAAACCGTTGTGTTGTCAATCCAAACGATTTTGGCTTCGTATTCGTGATAAGCATCATAAATAATAGTTTTCCGATCGTCTGTTATCAAATAAACTCTAACTGAAAAATCAACGGTTGCACCAGGCTCTATTCTATATGCTTCTAAATTATATTTGCCATCTGGTGATTGCGAAGCCATTAAAAAAGTTTCCGGATTGTTTGTTTGAGAGTCTCCGATATTCAAAACTGGAATAATATAAATCCGAATAAACAAAGCAAGTAATGCTATTAAAATAACACTTGATATTATAGATATAATTATCACTATAGTTCTTTTCATCATCATAACCTCCTCAATGATCTTCATTATAAAGCATAATTCCGTACATTATATACATTTGGTCGCGAAGGTCATCGCCATTGGAAGCCATAATAAACGAAAAATTGGATGTTCCTGCCTTAATTTGCGCAAAACCTGCACCAGCTAGCAAAACTGAATCCGGCAATCCAAGTGCTTTACCAGTGTAGCCAAAATTGATATTTCCAATATCTTGACCCTGAATCACTAAATCATTAAACTGAAATGTTCCTTGATATTCTGGTAACTGCTTTAAATCCCACTCACCTTTATTTCGTACTTTGTTATAGAACTGTTTTCCCGATTCAATTATCCCTTCATTTTTTGTAGTTTCTTTTACCGTATTCGCATTTGTTTTAAGTGTTTCCCTAAAACTTTCAGTTATATCCGCTGTTGGTTCTGGTAAAGAATCTAACTCTTTTTGAACTCTTTTGGTTTCCTTTACAGTGCATACAACTTTTGCAACTACTGCAACAACTGCGACTACAACTACTGCTGCTTTAATTATTGCAGAAATCCAAAATTGTCCTGAAGGATCCACACGATTAACTGGATTATTCCCACAGTATGCGAAAAGATTTAACCCCGTTAAATCAGATCCCGTTGTAATCATATTATCCGCATTAATCCACCGACCGATCTCAGGATCATAATAACGGCTGGATACATAATAGAGTCCTGTCTCGGCTGGACTTATATATGTAGCCGGCAACCACTATCGGTTGCTCGGCTGTTATTCTCACTTTGTATTCTCATTTCGAAAATCGATAGTTCTATGATTCTAATTCCCTCGAATTCGGGGGAATTAAAACTATTTTAGCACTGTAGTTGTCTGTGATTCTAAAATAGACATCTGGTGTATAGCAATCTTATTCAACTTTATTAATCGCTCTTTCTGACTCAATCCATCCTCAATTAATACCGCGTTGATATTTTCCATATTTGAAAGACAGATTAATTCATTAATACTTGCATAATCCCTTATATTTCCCTTTATGTCTGGGTGTTTCTCACGCCATTGTTTTGCTGTTATTCCGAACAATGCCACATTTAATACATCTGCCTCAGATGCATATATAACAGATGTTTGTTGTAGCGTAAGTTCTGTCGGAATTAGATTGGTTTTTATAGCGTCTGTATGTATACGGTAATTGATTTTTGCAAGTTCTCTTTTTGCACTCCATCCCAGCAAAGCCTGTTCTTCTTTTTTTAATCGTTCAAATTCCTTAATCAAATAAAGTTTAAATTGTGGAGACACCCAACTTGCAAATTCAAATGCAATATCCTTATACGCATATGTTCCACCATATCTGCCAGCCTTAGCTACAATGCCTTTGGAGTTAGTTCTTGTTACCCACTGTTTGACTGACATAATGAAACGATTAAGTCCTGCCTCCTGCATAATTTCATCATATGCATTAATATCAAAATCCTCATTATACATTTCTTCCCAAATACCAAGAAATTCTATTGTATTTTTGTTCCTAAGCCATTTTTCAATCAATGCAGAACCATTATCAATTTTCCGAACCATATCAGTCAAAGAAATATAATCATCTTCTTCAATTTGTAATACCTGTATTTCTGTTCCATCAACATTAAGTTTCCCCATAATTTACATCCCTTCTTTGTCTCCTTTTGGGAACAAAATGAATCCTGAGACTGTTTGGTTGATTTCATTATAATAGATTTTTCGTCATTTTTCAACACAGACAACTCGGATTGAAAAGCCGATATAAGAACATCCTCCAATTCACGTTTGCCAACGAATTTCTCCGCAACAACTAACTTTACATTTTTCATACATGCCTCCTTATGTGAGAAAAACAGATATAGAGCATTGCTCTTATCTGTTTCCTCACTCGAAAGGCATAAATCGAAGCCTAACTTTAAACTTTACAAAGTGTATTTGTTGTCAAAACGAATACACTATACTAGCAAGCAACGCCTTTGGATAGCCCAAAGGCAGCAGTCAGGAAAAATCCTGAAACCTTTTCTTAACTAGTCCATTTATCTAGCAATATAAAAGTCCTCTTGTCCCATTTTGTTTTCAACAGAACGCCATCGAAGTTTAGAGGCGCAAATTAATGTTCCTTCATATTCTTCAAAATCATTCATAGATATATCACCACAATCACACCAGTGGATACTATCGTCTTTAAAAAACATAGTTGAATCAAGTATTTCACAAGTGTACTCTTCAGCAGTTGGATATAACTTTAAACATTTCAATCCTATAAACTGCATCTCAATCATAGGCAAATCTTTAAATTGACGTTGAATAATTACATCCAAAATTCTTTTATCGTTTAATGGGTACATTGATAAATCTTCATCGACATAGGCTCCACTTATATATCGTAATTCCTTTATACAACTATCATGAAAAAAACCTATTTTATTCATAAAGTATTTTAAATCAATTTCATCAACTATTTCATTCCACATATATTTTCTCCTCGTTTCTTACATCATGGAAACATCATTATTAGCCCTGTACTTACACCTGTACCAAGTGGTCCAAACAGAAAGTCGTCTGCAACACCTACACCTGTTACATCGTCTGCTGCTACAACAACTATACCTATTGCACATGCACTAACCAAAGCTACTCCTAATACTGGTTCAATACTAAATTCATATGCTGGCGATGGTGCTAAATGATCTTCTCCTCTTTTTCCATTATTCCACTCATGGTCATGCGGAAAAGGAACGTCCCCTTGATGATTATAATCTCTATCTCTTTCAGCATTACCATCTGGCCCATACCATCTTTTTTGTTTCGGTGTCCCATCTGGATTTTTTAAAGTTTGACTCGACCCTGGTTCTCCTTTTGTAGGTAAACTGTTTGAATTCCCTTTTACAGCGTTTAAAATTGTTGTTTTGACGGATGATGCTACTGATTTTACTTTATTAACTACCGTATTAACAACTGTCTTCACAGCATTTCCGATGCTACTAACCCATTTCGGCCAGTTGCCAGTCGGATCACTCATATTCACTGGATTATTAAAACAATATGAATATAAGTTATATCCATTTACATTTCCTCCAACACCTGCAATGGCATTGTCTGCATTTATAAACCGCCCAATCTCAGGATCATAATACCGGCTCTGAAGGTAGTAGAATCCTGTCTCGGCTTCGTAGTAGTACCCACAATAACTAAACGGATTCTCTGAGCATAATTGCCGTTTTCACTGCCGCAAAACGAAAAAAGCACATACGAAAGCACCTTGCCCTTCGTATATGCCCTGTTGCTCTCTACCAATCAATCGTCTCGGCAATCGTAGGCACACGCTGTCGGGTCTTTGTGTTGGTGTTGCTATTTAATCCAGTTTTTAAATGTTACATCTAAAACAAAACCATTAAATCACTTTTTCAGCTTTTTGACAGCGGACTGCGCCCAGCAATAACACGGCCGGAAATATGAC
>JAZQBW010000122.1:0-12833 GCA_045545895.1 Faecalimonas sp. | reverse complement strand
CTTGCAGTGTACTTCCCTCAAGAGGAATAGTCGTTGAACTTTACCTTTCGGTCTTAGCTGCTGATTGCCCATTGCATCCGGTGTTTAGGGTTTAACCTTGCACCATACAACAATTTTTTTCTGCTTTCGCCACATTCACGCTTCTGCCATTTCAGGCAGTACGTTGTAGTTTTGTTGTCTTTAGGGGTTTCCAGCAATTCAGGTAGTATTGGTTGGGTGTAGTCGCCCATCGCTACATACACATTTCTGTATATGCTGACTATTTGCTCCTCACTAACTCATCACTGAAGTAACGAGTGTGCGTGAGGTTTTTCTAATCAATAAAAATGCGATTCAATAACTTTTTCAAACTCTTCATATTTTCTCCTTCTTTCATACAGACATTCCTATAGTCGTTCATTGTGTTTTACTGCATATTCTACTGTCATGTCACTTGTGTAGTCTATCACAACATTTTTTGAAAATCAATTTCAAATCTGAATATATTGACAATTCGTTAGATAAAAATTTCCTATCACATGAAAATTTCTGCCATATCATATTGAAATACAATCTGAATATCATGTATAATACCTTCACAATACATTACCAAGGAAAGGACGAATGCTATGTTTCGTTTATGGGGAAAAATCTGGAAAGACAATCATCTAATAAAGGATACTGTCATCTGCGATGAAACAGCAGACACCAGAACACATAAGATTTTTCACGCATTAGATGCCATCTGCTATGAATTTGACTTGAGCAAACCGATTTGGTTAGATGCCAATATAGACGAATTTAAAAAACGGGATAAGACTCGATTTACGAAAGATAACTTTGTGGATTCCATTGAATTTGACTACCTGGAAATACACATTATTGAAGAATAAAAAAGGGCTCTCTGACAAATGTGGGGGGTGGGCTGAGAAAGGCAAGGGCGCAGCGAAACTACGCTTTTATGCCTTCTTTTTTTTCAGGGCTTTCAGTGGCAGATTTTCTAAATATTCTTTTCGCAAAACTTTATTACATTCACAAAAAGTAAACTTACAGCCAAAAGCAGAAAGTATGATTCATACAGGCGAGAACATCGAGAGATTCGTAAAAAGACTTACAACTGCGCTACAGAAAATGTGGTTCGCAGGTTGTACTGTCTGAACGAAGTGAGTTTACAACATGCGAACCTTATAGCATCTCTGTGAGCAGTTGTTTAGTCTTTTTAGAATCTTTCGCACTGTGATTGAATGTATAAATCATACTTTCTGCTTCTGACTGCTCAGACACACTTTTTGTGCATGCTATTATTGCGAAAAAGAATATTAAGAAAAACGTAGCCACTTGCAAACTGAAAAAAAGAAGGCATAAAAGCGTAGTTTCGCTGCGCCATTGCCTTTCTCAGCCCACCCCCCACATTTGTCAGAGAGCCTAAAAAAGGAGCTGTGATTCATATGAATTCACAACTCCTTGTTTTCATTCTATGCCATATGTTCTAATACTTCTTCTGCAATATTTCTTGCATGATCTGAGATACGTTCCAGACAAATCAGCATATCTAGGAACACAATACCTGCCTCTGTGTTACACTGATTGTTGGTAAGACGTTTGATATGTTTTGCTCGAAGCTTAATTTCAAGGTCATCTGCTCTTGTTTCATTTTCGATTACTTTCAAAGCTTTGTCTCTGTCTTCTTCCATAAAGGCTTCAATTGCATAATTATAACAATCAAAACATACCTGTATCATTTCACGTAATTCTTCTTGTCCCATTTCAGAGAACTGAAGTTTCTGCAACTTCAATTCCTCTGCATACTCAGAAATATTCTCACAATAGTCACTGATACGTTCAATGTCACTTACCACCTGAATCAAACGAGCTGCCTGTGCATGTTCTTTCTCACTAATCTGCAAACTAGTAATCTTAATTGCATAGTCTGTAATGGCAGAACAGAATTTATCAACCACTTCTTCGTCTTCTCTCAACTGTACAATATCCTCTGATTTCTGTGTAAATAAGACCTCCTTGGCAACTACAAGTGTATCTTTTACCACGCTACCCATACGTCCCACTTCAGAAATGGTAGCCTGAAGGGCAATAGATGGAGTCTGCAAAATTCTGTCGTCCAATGTAATAACACTTGTCTTCTGTTCTTCATCCTTCACCCCACCGATAAATTTAGCAAGTTTGATGATTAGCCCTGATGCCGGGAACAACAATACAGTTGTGGCAATATTAAATGCAGTATGCACGGTACTGATTTGTGTTTGCGAAATCATTCCTCGGCCCCACGCTGGATTCACAATCGTAAAGAATGCGATAGCTGCAACACTAAAGAGAACTGTACCGATTACGTTAAATAACAAATGCATAAGCGCTGCTGTCTTGGCATTCTTCTTCGCACCCACACTAGACATCATAGCAGTCACACATGTACCAATGTTTTGTCCCATGATAATGTAAATAGCCGCATTAAATGGAATCAATCCTGCTGCCGCCAAACTCTGCAAGATACCAACGGATGCAGATGAACTTTGAATAATCGCAGTTACTCCGGCACCTACTAAGATACCTAAGATTGGATTTCCACCTAATGTTACAAATAAGTTAGTGAATGCCGGTACTTCCTTGAGTGGGCTTACTGCATCTGACATGGTAGAGATTCCCACAAACAAAAGTCCAAATCCGACAACGATGCTGGCAACATCCTTTGAAGTCTTTCTCTTTCCCGTCAACATGACAACCACACCGATTGCAATTGCGATTGGTGCAAGTGTGCTTGGTTTCAAGAAATCTGCCCACTCACCTGCGGATACAAGCCATCCTGTAATCGTAGTACCAATATTGGCACCCATGATAACTCCCATGGCCTGTGTTAAATTCATAATTCCGGCATTTACAAAACCTACTACCATGACGGTTGTAGCTGATGAACTTTGAATGACTGCTGTAATAAATGCCCCTAATAATACTCCCATTAATTTGTTTCTTGTCAATGCTTCCAGAAGTGATTTCATTCTGTTTCCGGCAGCGTTTTCTAGTCCGGATGCCATAATCTGCATACCGTAGATAAACATTCCCAATCCACCTACGAAAGGGATAATAATGCTGGCATAATCCATGTTTTCAATTCCTCCTACTTTCCATAAAAGTTTTCCTAGTCTTCTTCACCTTAACATTATCTCCCGAATAAAACAACCGATTTTGGCGATTTTACACAAATTTAACCTAGTCTTAACTTACTTCTTCATCTTAGGATTGAATAGGACAGAAGCCAGATACCCAAAGATTAATGCTGCCGAAATTCCCACAGCGCTAGCCTTGAATCCACCCATAAACACACCGATAAATCCTTCTTTATCAACTGCCTCCTTGACGCCTTTAAAAAGAACATTTCCGAAACCAAGTAGAGGCACACTGGCGCCGGCTCCCGCAAATTTTTGGAATGGTTCATAGATGCCAAAAAATCCAAGTACTGCTCCTGTGCACACCAATAAAACCATGACCCTACCCGGCATCAACTTGGTTCTATCTAACAGAATCTGCACCAGTGCACAGATCAGTCCACCAACCCAAAATGCATTTACATAATCCATATTTCCCCTCCTAACAGTGCTCCAACACAATACCATGTGCAATTCCCGGAACACTCTCTCCTTCATTATAGCTGACTGTAGACATCAATGCTCCCGTAGGAACAAACAGTACACGTTTCCATTCTCCGCTTTCAATTCTTGGCAAAATGTAAGAAGACAATGTTACTGCCGCACATCCACAGCCACTGCCGCCCGCATTGGTTCCCTGGGTCTGTTGGTCAAATATAATCATGCCGCAATCCACATGGTTCTGCTTAATGTCCTTCCCTTCTTTTCGCATCAGGTCAAACAAAATGCTCTGCCCAACATACCCCAAATCTCCTGTGAAAATGCGGTCGTAATCCGATTCTTTTCGCCCAAAATCTTTCAGATTTTGCACGATGGTATTACAAGCAGCAGGTGCCATACAAGCGCCCATATTCTGGGAATCCTTTAAGCCATAGTCCACGATTTTCCCTACTGTGATTCCACTGATTTTTACATGACTTTTTTGATTTCCCACCACAAAAGCTCCGCTTCCCGTCACCGTCCACTGAGAGGTCAGGGGGCGCTGATTGGCATATCCAAGAGGAAACCGAAATTCTTTCTCCGCACTTCCGAAATGACTGGAAGTCACCGCCATAATATAGTCTCCGTAGCCTGCCGCTATACTCATGGACGCCAGAGCCAATGCCTCTCCTGATGTAGAACAGGCTCCATAAAGTCCAAACATGGGAATCTGAAGTTCCTCTACCCCCATGGAGGTTGCGATCCCTTGACGAAGCAAGTCCCCTCCAAATAAATATCGAATCTTTTCCGGCTCCAAATTCGCTTTTCCAAGAGCTATCAAACATGCTTCCTTCTGCATCTTACTTTCTGCTGCTTCCCATGTCTTTTCCCCAAACAAATCATTCTCATCCATACGATCAAACAACTGTCCCAATGGTCCATCTGCTTCCTTCTTCCCCACAATGGAGCCACTGCTTACAATGTATGGCGCATTTTCAAACTGAATGCTTTGACTACCTTTTAACATCTACTTCACCACTTTTCCTATCCAATATATTATCCCTAATGCCCAACTGGTAAATATCCCGTACAAAATCACCGGCCCTGCGATGGTGAAAATTTTACAACCGATACCGAACACTTGACCTTCTTTCTTATACTCGATGGCAGGTGCGGCCACGGAATTGGCAAACCCGGTAATCGGCACCAAGGCACCTGCTCCGCCCCACTGAGCAAACTTGGGATAAATATTTAGTCCGGTCAAAATGACACTCAATAAAACCAAGATAAGCGAGGTCCAAGAACCCGCCATTTCCTCCTTCATACCAAGCCCCTTACAATAATTCAAAATCA
This sequence comes from Faecalimonas sp., assembly GCA_045545895.1. Taxonomy (GTDB): domain Bacteria; phylum Bacillota; class Clostridia; order Lachnospirales; family Lachnospiraceae; genus Faecalimonas. Next base: position 7,923 of record JAZQBW010000122.1, on the reverse strand, counting down.
CCTGGCCAATGACACAGATAGTCCCGCCAACCAAAAAGGCCTTTGCCATATTTGCCAAAAGATTGGACGATGGCGTCTTTTCTTTCACATACGCTTGGTATTCTTCTGGACTCATTTTGTTTTGATTCATTTTATTTTGACTCATGCAATTCACATTTCTTCCTTTCTACAAATTCTAAACCCCTTTTTATTCTATCGAAATACTACCATCCCTTATAAAAGTAAATCAGCGACCCGATTCCCTTTCCAATCGCAATCCCCAAAATAATGTATGGAACACACCGAACCAGTTTCACCCGCCGGATAAATATGGGGAACACGTTCAATGTCTCTGCAAGAGACAAAGCCCAACAACCCACAAAAATTCCGGTAAAGATTCCAAAAATATACTGAAACCATACACCTCCCGGAATTCGGAGTTGATAAATAAAAAATAGGTTTCCAATTATACCGCCAAGAGTTGCGGCATCCTCATAAAGCAGGATATGCTCCCCCGTGTGGGTTCGGTCAGCAATATCGCCCACCACCCCCAGACTGGCAAGAAACGCAAACAAACCGCCTGCCACAATCAGTCCTGCACTAAGACCGATAACCGCCAGTAGTATTTCCTTTGCCCACATCCAGCTCCTGCTCCTTCCTTGAATAGTTTTCAATCAATGTTGTCTGAATATCATTTTCATACAAACGCATTTCCACTTCCATCGGCGTTGGATCCACAGAAAATCGTTTCTTTCCAAAATGATTGAAAAACACTAAAATCCCAATCACTACACCGATACTATAAGTCAACTCCAAAATCGTGAAACCTGTTTTGGGAACTCCCATTACCTGTTCATAAATCTGTCCAAACAGTTTCGGGGTGTCCACGTCATTGTTAAATGCCATAATAGAGTAAGCTGCACCAAAAAACGTAATCAATAACACCAATGCAACTTTCATCCAATGAAAAAACGGATTCTTCTTATTCATTGGTTCATAGGTCACAATAATATCCGGTGCACCCATGTTTTGAATCTCCACGCTCGGGTATTGTTCATGTATTTTTTCAATGATCTTTAAAATGGATATCACATACCGATGCTGTTTTGCATCCTGCACTTTGATTAACTTCAAAGTCTTTAATTTGGCCACGATTTGCGAGTTGGCGCATTCTATGGAAACCACATCACCAAGGGTCACTTCTCTGGTTTGCACCTCCACGCTTTGGTCCCCTTTAATATATATCGTCGTATTTCCTATGGCCATAACTGTCTCAATTCCATACCAAGGCTGGAAATCAGTGTTCCCTCGCTAATGGTTGCCTGCTCCTGCAATTGCCCATAATAATAAAGAATACCAACCACAACTGCGGTTAACACTACAAAACATAAACAAAATCGAATTTTTTTTCTTGCCTTTTCCATATCTTCAACCTCCTCATTTGCGGTTAGTATGTGATGTTTTTTAATTTTCATACACGCAAAAGGAGCTTTGAAAACCACAAACAAAAAGCGGGCTGTGTCACTTTATACACCTGCCCGCTCACGCATTCGTTTCAAAATTCTCTTTTCCATTCGTGACACCTGCACTTGGGAAATTCCCAAGACTTGTCCGATTTCCATCTGTGTCTTGTTTGCAAAATAGCGCATATAGATAAGCTGCCTCTCCTCTTTCTCCAAATCCTCCAAAAGCTTGGAAAGCAACATCTTATTCAGCACTTTTTCTTCCTGCGACTCCTTTTCTTCCAGTTTTTCCAATAAAGGAACTTCATTGCCATCCTTCTGATACACCGGTTTGTATAGAGATTCCACTTCACCACTTGCCTCCAGAGCCATGACCAATTCTTCCTTTTCGATTTGCATTTTATCTGCCAGTTCTTCTAACGTAGGTTCCCGCTGCAAAGTCTCCTGTAGCTTCTCCCTTGCAAGAAATGCCTTGTAAGCCAACTCCTTCAAAGAGCGGCTGACCTTAATCATGCCGTCATCTCGCAAAAAACGCTGTATTTCTCCTGAAATCATAGGAACAGCATAGGTGGAAAACTTCACATCATAGGAAAAATCGAATTTGTCGATTGCTTTTAAAAGCCCAATACTTCCAATCTGAAACAAATCTTCACTCTCCACACCTCTTCCCAAAAAACGTCTGACGACACACCAGATAAGACCCACATTCTCCTCAAAAAGCTGTGTTCTCGCTTCTTCATCCCCATGGTGCGACTTGCGAATCAAAGCGATTGTGTGGTCCATAGTTTCCTTCCTTTACCTATTGTTTTTTGCATCTTGACGATGGTGCCCTTCCCAGGCTGAGATTCAACCTGAATCTGATCCATAAAAGCTTCCATAAAGGAAAATCCCATTCCGGAACGCTCCAGCTCCGGCTTGGTGGTAAAGAGAGGTTCCATGGCCTTCTCTATATTTTCAATTCCCTTTCCTCTATCCTCCACCTCTATGTATAACGTCTGTTCATGCAAGCTGCACCGAATCCAAATCTTCTCTATCTCCTTTTCATAGCCATGGATAATGGCATTTGTCACCGCCTCAGAAACTGCTGTCTTCACGTCAGACACCTCTTCTAAGGTAGGATTCAATTGTGTTAAAAATGCAGCCACCGCCACTCTTGCAAATCCCTCATTTACGGAACGGCTTTCAAAAACCAGTTCCATCTCGTTCTTGTGTGTCATACCTGTTCTTCCTCCTCATAGATTTGAATAATTCTTGTAACCCCTGACATGGTCAGTATCTTTTTCATTCGCTCATTGGCATGGACCACCCATACTTCTCCCCCCAATAGGTAAATCAGTTTGTAGCGCCCCATAATCACGCCTATTCCCGAACTATCCATAAAATTAGTATCCGCAAAATCAAAAATCACACACTTGATTTGATGCTGCTCAATCAATTCATCTGCACTTTTACGAATCATTTCTGCATTATGATGGTCCAGTTCATTTGGCAAAAAGATGGTAAGACAGTTCTCCTGCACTTGGTATTTCATAGTATCCCTCCTCGTATCATATTTTTATAAATATAGAAAAAAGGACCTGTGACGGTCCATCACAAATCCTTCTCTTTTGTACATTTATACTATTCAGTTGCCTGTGTATCCGTTCCTTCCCCCGAAGCATCCGCTGGTGCCATAATCTCTGTAGCTTTCGTGGCAAGTTCACTGTCCGGATACAGTTCTAATATTCGATTATAGGTAGCAGTTGCCTGCTCCCCATTTTCATTTTTCTGATAAGCCTGCATCAGCAGGAAGATAGCCTCCCCATCTGCATAGCCTTCTTTCATCTTTACAACGCGTTCCAGCTTCTCAATGGCTGTTCCATAGTTAGCCACATCATAACTCTTCTTTGCTGACTCATACAACTTAGAACATTGGTCTTCAAACACTTCCCCGGCAATGGCATCATAGGTTGCCTTCCCTGTTTCTCCCAAAGCATCTGTCTGAATGGCCATCAGTTCATCAGCCAAAGTAGCCCAGCTATAATTCTCCTCATTATAATGAGAAATAACTGCAATCAATCCTTCATAGCTGCTCTTTGTACTTTGTGCAATCTCCATCTCCGCGGCTGTAGCATCGCTGGCTGCCTTATACTGATTCAATTCCTTGGTCAGCAAATCCAGTTCGCTTTCTCTGGCTGCAATCTGCTCGCTATAAGCAATCATCTCTTTGTTTGTCTTCATAGACATATTCTGTCTGACCGTTGGAACAACCAAGAACCAGATCACAGCAGAGCCAACTACAATTCCAATCACAATATTTAAAATAGTCATCATAGCCGCATTATCCTTCAATGTAGATGACACAGGCTGAATGATGGTTTCATTTCCCAATTTATAAGAAACCGTATGATTCTTACTCTCTTTTAATTTGGCCGCCTTATCGTCACGCAATTGCTTTAGTTCATGCATATAACGAAGAGTAATCTCGTTGGTCGTGTCCAATTTGTTGGCCTTTCGAAGCATCTGGCGAGCCTTTGGATATTGCTCTGTATACATATAAATCAACGCCAAAAGCTGATAGCCCCTTAAAAAAGATGGATGGGCTGCAACTACTTTCTTGAGTTGAATGGCCGCCAAATCCTCACCGCCCTGCTCACAATATGCAAGACATTGATTGTATTTCTTAATGGCCTGATTGATAGCATCCAGTTCACTAGGTGATTCCTGCACCTTTTTAATATAATAGGTAGCAATGTTCCCACGAGTCTTAATATTCTTACTGATAATCCATTCCACAAGGGCCTCTGCTACTTCGCCACGTCCATAATACACCAGACCCAACAGGTTTCTGGCCGGAATATTATCTCGATTGTACTGCAGACTCTTTTTCAGCGACACAATCGCCCCTGATAAGTCACGGATATTTGCCTTCTTCAAGCCATCATTATACCACTGATTTGATTGATATAAAAACTTCTTTGTATATTCCACTTAAGTCCACCGTAACTTTCTTATTTTTGCTGCATAACTTCCTTTAAAATGTCCGTCATATCTGTTAAATCTTCTTGATAAACTGCTTCCTCTATCTCTTCCACCTCTAAACAAGGCTTAAATTTCTTCAATTCTTCTTCAAAATTCAGCATCTGATTTTCCTCCTGCTGTCAATCACCTGCACACTCATAATACGCACTGGTATGAAAAAAAGCAATCTTTTTCGTGCGCATTTTTCGTGGTTTCTCTACAATTCAGGTGTGGTCGCTCCTTCTGCATCTTCCACGGTGACACCGGATTCATCCGCACCACCTACTGTGGATTCTGTCGGCTCCACATACTCTGAGGCGAGTACCAATTGTCCCTGCTGATATGCATACTCTACACTAGAACGGAACACTCTGTTGCTGGAACCCACCTGGCTCACCACAATAATATCCCCTTCCTTCAAGTTATGCTCACGCAGCTCAATTCTGGTATTATTTAAAAACTGAGTACTCCGCTTCTCTCCATTCACAAAGATCTTACTGTTGGCCGTCATATTTTCCCCATACAAACTATAGGTTCCATCCAGATTGGCCTGAATACCGGAAAGGGTAACATCCAAGATTCCCATCTGGAACTCTGTGTACCTGGACGGCTTATTCTTGATTCCACCGTAAATAAATGCATTTCCGTAAAGCATGTCATACTGTAACAAGCCTAAATCCGCCAGATAATGCTTGGTCTGACGTCTCTGTTGATGATAATTAAATATGGTTCCCGAATGGATTCCCAAACGGTCAAAGACCTCTGACATCAGCTGGTAGGTTGGAATATTTCTGTCCACTCTCTCCATTCCAATGTTATCCCAGATAGCATAGTTTGTGTTATACACATAGCGATTCTTCAAATCCTTGGCTTCTAATCCCATGGTCGGGAGATGGTCTCCGTAAAGAATCAGCACCGTAGGCTCTCCTCTTTTTTCCAACTCAGATATCAAATCTGCAATAAACAAATCCGTCTCATACAGATGGTTCACATAATACTCCCAGGAATTGGTCAATCCTTCATCTTCAATCCCCTGAACGGTGATTCTCGGATTTTCAATCATCTTTTCCTCTGGATAGTCTCCATGGCCCTCTACCGTAATAGCAAACACGAAATCCTGCTGCTCTGTAGAATCCATGGCATTCAATATGTGTTGTGTCAACACATCATCCTTGGCCCAGCCATTCTCTGTATACTGCAAAATGTTCATAAATTCCTTGCTGGTATAGCTATCGAATCCCATATTGTTAAATACATCTGCACGACTGTAGAAATTACCACCATTATTATGAAGGGCGTGTGCGCCATACCCAAACTCCTTCAGGGCAGTAGCAACACTCTCTGTCTGTTGCTTCTTCATAATGGTCTTATATGGATATTCTCCCGGTCCAAAATAACGAAGATTCATCCCCGTCAAAACCTCAAACTCCGTATTTGCAGTACCGGCACCAATAGACGGCACTTTAAAATAGCCAGAAGAATAATTGTTCATCAAAGAACGGAAGGTAGGAATCGGATCCTCGGATGTGGTGAAAAACTCCACCTCATTGGTATCAAAGAAAGACTCCAATTGGATCAAGATGATGTTTGGCATCTCTTCATTGGTTGTGGTGGCCTTCGTCAATGTCTCATTCTCATTCAGCGCCGCAATACTCTCTTTGCTATAACCGCTCGGCTGTGTAATCCCTGTATTGAACAAACTTGCGCTAAAGCAATAGGGCAAACCATAATCCTCATATGCAAAAGCAATATTCCCAAAATAGTTGGATACAACACGCTTCTCAATTGCCAAATCCGTAAGCGGAACAATAGAAGCGATTCCCAGCGCTGCAACAATCAATGCAGGAAATGGACGTACCTTTCCCTGGAATTTCCCTGCATGTCTCCACATATACACCAGCCAGAAAATAGCCAGCAAAATAGCTGTAATAATCAATACGCCCTGCATACCGGTGAAATATTTATCCAGCATGGTAACAGCATCGTCGATCACTTTCAAATCCTGAGCATTAAATGGTGTTACACGCACACTCAGCATATAACAGTTTACAATTCCGATAATCAACCAAAGCACACTGATAATGGTTCTTGCAAATACTCTTCGTTTGAAAATATATACAATAAGAAGAGTTGCAAAAATCATATATGCATTAAACAAAAAAGTCCACGGGGAAAGTAGCAAATACTCCCATGCCTTCGCCACAGAATGCCTAGAAAGTGCCTCCATAATAAAATAAAGGACACAAGACCAAACTGCATGCAAAAGAAGAGAAAATTTGTTCATCCACCCAAACACTTTTTCCATCATCTGCCAGAAGGGACTGTTCCTTCGCTTCTCCGCTTTCTCTTCCCTTCTTCTCTGTCTATATCGTCTAAAGCTTTGCCAGTACTCCTTTATGTCTTCCTTACTAATACGCTTCATAATCTTCTTCTCTCCCCAGGGAGATTCCTTACAAATCTCTCCCCTATATCCCTCTTACAGGGCTTATTTTCTAAGCCCTGCAAGTCTTTCTTTCACTTGTTCCATCATCTGTGTATATTTTTCCAACTTTGCTTTCTCTTCATCAATCTTCGCCTGTGGCGCTTTGCTGATGAATCTTTCGTTGCTGAGCATACCATTTACACGAGCAAGTTCTTTTTCTAATTTTGCTTCTTCCTTTTCCAGACGTTCAATCTCAGCAGCAAAATCAACAAGCTCTGCCAATGGTAAATACACAACTGCATCCGTCACCACAACAGATACTGCATCCTCATCGATGCCTTCTTTTGTAGCTTGGATCATCAATTCACTTGCACTCATTAAAGATGCAGCAGAAGCCTTCATTTCCTCAAATCCGGCGCACAACTGCGCATTTTCACATACTACAAAAGTGCTTGCCTTGCGGCTTGGTGCCACATTCATCTCTGCACGGATGTTACGCACGCCACGGATGATTTCCTTCATGCGTTCCACCTGCATTTCTTCTTTTGCAAAGTTCCATTCTTCCTTGAATTCCGGCCATGTAGACATCATAAGTGATTCTTCTTCCGGAACTAGTGCACTGTAGATTTCTTCTGATACGAATGGCATGAATGGATGTAACATTTTTAATCCGTTTGCCAATACGTTCTTGAGTGTCCAAAGTGCAGCATTAGCAGCTTTTGGATCTTCGTCTGCATGCCAGATACGGTATTTTGCTAATTCGATGTACCAGTCACAGAATTCATCCCAGATGAAGTCATATACTTTTTGAAGTGCGATACCAAGTTCGAACTTATCCATATTATCTGTTACATCTTTTGCAAGTGTATTTACTTTTGTTAAGATCCATCTGTCTACTGGTGTTAAATCAGCAACGTCTGGAGTTTCAATTGTCTTATCTTCCATGTTCATCATAATGAAACGTGAAGCATTCCATACTTTATTCGCAAAGTTTCTGTTAGCTTCTACTCTTTCATCATAGAATCTCATATCGTTACCAGGTGCATTACCTGTAACAAG
>JAZQBW010000121.1:0-18078 GCA_045545895.1 Faecalimonas sp. | reverse complement strand
TCTACATATCCATATTGAAGTGCAAGCTTTTGCACACGTTCCTTCGTTTCAAATGATATAGAAGGATGGTCATTTAAGCATCTAGAGATGGTAGACTGGCTCACCCCAGCCAATTTTGCCAGTTCACTTGTACTAATCATGGTATCTTCCCCCAAGTCCAATAATCTTCTTTTATTAAATCAGATTTGTGAAAAAAGTACAAGATGGTTATGCACAAATTATGCATAACTTTGCGTTGGCTTTTGCATAAAATTATGATTAAATGAAGATAAGAAATGTTGTAATAGGAGGCTAAGCGTATGAAAGAAATCGTTGGGCAGGTTACAAGTATCATAGGAATGATATTGACAATTGCCTCATTTCAAATGAAGACACGAAAGCGTATTATTATTTTTCAAACAGCAGGTTCGTCGTTTTTTTAATGAGTTATTTTTTGCTTGGAAGTTGGACTGGAGTTTATATGAATATTGTATATCTGAGCTGTAATGTTGTCTTTTATTATCGTAAGGACAAAGAGTGGGCGAAATCCAGATGGTGGCTTGTTGTATTTCTTGCAGGTGCTATATTAGCTGGTGTTCTGGGATTCAGTAGTACGATAGATATACTACCAATTTTCGGCGCCATATTTGCAACAGTAGCCATGTACATGCCACATGAGAATATGTTAAGGGTTTTAAATCTATTGGCATCGCCTTGCTGGTTGGTGTACAACATAAACCTACCATCTACAGGTGGAATTATATGTGAGGCGTTCAATATGGTATCAGTTGTAATTGGGCTGTTCAGATATAGAAAAGATGGTATATTCTGTCAGAAAAAAGAAACTGAGACTCAAGATGGAACAATTTAGGAGTCGAAATTTCTTGTTAAAAGATGTATAATGAAGAAAATGAGTAGATTATGGAGGTTTTATTATGCTCAAGAATAAGTGGTTCAAGTATGGAATATTGGCAGTGATTTTAGTGGCTTGTATTTTGTTTATTGTGTTTGGAATCAACAATCGTTCTTCAGAAGGAGAACAGGAAATCGAGGGAGGTCTCAGATCAGAAGAAACAGATGAAGGTCAGGAAAACGTGATTGATTTCGAAGAGGTCTTTGGCGACCAAGAAACGGATGGACAAACCTCAGAAGAAGGTGAATCAGATGACGAGACGCCGGATGGCGATACACCGGACGGTAACACATCGGATGATAAGGCGCAGGATGGTGATACACAGGATAGTGGTTCACAAAACGGCGGCACACAAGGTGGAAATACGCAAGGCGGTGGCACACAGGGTGGAAATACGCAAGGCGGAAATACACAAGGTGGCGGTACACAAGGAAATAACGGACAAGACAGCGAAGATTCGAAATGGGGACCTTTATTCTAGTAGTGTAGTGTAAGGAGGAATGTTCATGAAGTTTAATCCAGAGCATTGTGTAAGCAATTATTTCGAGGACCATGTATTAAGGAGAGGAAATAACTATGACTATGTCTGGTGTGGACTTGATGTAGATGTACATAAGCATGAGGATTTTTATGAATTGTTTATTCTGGCAGGTGATGACTCCTATCATTATCATGATGGTCGCACAACACAAATCAGTAGAAACACCATGTACTTTTTTAAACCGGGAGAGAGCCATGGTATTTGTAAAGTAACACCACAGAGTGTACATTTTAGTTTCTTTGCAAAAGCAAGTTTCTTTAATCGTTTTTTTGAAGAAAATTCTTTTTTTCAAAGTGCATTTGGAAGAAAAACAAATATTTTCTGCGAATTGACGGATGTAGAATACGAATACATTTATAAATTGGCCAATTCCCTGACTCATCAGGATAACGAGTATCAAAAGGTGTCTTTGTTTTTATACAACGCAATCTCTTTGCTGATGCTTCATAATGAGACGGGACAAAGTGAAAACAAAAATGATTTCGTAGTGGATCTAGTAGAGAAAATGAACAACTACACTTATCTTACTACAAAAATTCAAGATATTTACGGACAGTATCCGGTGGCTAGGTGTACTCTGATAAAGGAATTTAAAAAATATACTGGTATGACGATTGTGCAGTATCAGAGAAAGCAGAAACTTACTTACGCTGCACAACTATTAGTGAACTCTGATTATCAGATTACAGAAATTGCAGAAATTTTGGAATTTGACAGTTTTAGTCATTTTCTCAGAATTTTCAAGGAACAGCATGGAGTGACACCAAAGGAATACCGGAAAAGCCGAATACAGAAAAAATAGGATGATATAAAAAAACAGAATTTCTTCTTGAAAAAGAAATAGACAAAGAATGAAAAGAGAATAAGATTACGGTTTCTAGATGTGTAAATTTGTGTTAGAAACTACAAAAAAGGGAGCGGTTTGCTGAAAAAAGAAGCAAATCGCCCTTTTTTTATGTGCAATCAAACAGATTTGTCAATAAGTGAATGCAAGAAGAGAAAAAGTAGAAAAATTCACACAAAACAGATACAAATTAGCAAGATATATAATTATTGTTTTGCTAAGATAAAATAAAATAGACTACTTATGTGAAGGAATGAGGGAAAAATGACAGAATTTCGCGTAGAAAACATGACAATTCCGAGTGTGGATTTTCATGGAGTAAGCACATTGCCATCTATATCAGAAAATTTAAGATTGACCTTTATGCAAGATGAATTTGAGTTAGATGAAGAGGATGGATTATTTGTGAATTATGGGATGGTGGACTACGGTTTCCCATATAAAGTGCAGGACAACTATACGAGAGAATTAAGAGAAAAAGAACAAGTGACGATAGTGTTGGAAAATGAATATTTAAAAGCAACTTTCCTCCCGCAGTTTGGTGGAAAACTGCACTCCCTTTTCGATAAAGAAGCGCAAAAAGAATTGTTGTTTGTAAACAGTGTGGTTCGCCCATGTCACTTGGGTGTGCGAAATGCATGGATGAGTGGTGGTGTAGAATGGAACTGTGGATATGTGGGACATAATCCGTTTACATGTGATTGGATGCATACGGCAAAGACCCATTTAGATGATGGAACACCAGTGCTTCGATTTTATCAATTCGAGCGCATTCGTAACATTGTGTATCAAATGGATTTCTTTTTGCCGGAAGGCTCTAAGTTATTGTATGTTCGAACAAAATTAATTAATCCTTGGTTTAAAGTAGTACCGATGTATTGGTGGAGTAACATTGCAGCACCAGACGAACCTGGAAATCGTGTTATCACACCGGTGACCAATACATTTACAGCGAGGAACAGTCATCCGGTTAAGATACCGGTACCGGTGTATAACGGGATTGATATAACTTACCCGTTGGATAATGTAATCTCTATTGATTATTTTTGGAATATTATGCCGCAAGAAAGAAAGTTTATCTGTCAAGTGGACAAGGAAGGATATGGCTTGGTACAAACCTCCACTCAACGTTTACAGGGACGAAAACTTTTCGTGTGGGGCAATAGCGAAGGTGGATACCACTGGAAAAACTTTCTAACAGCAGATGATAAAAGTGGAAGTTATAATGAAATTCAGGCAGGAATAGCCAAGACGCAATATGAATGTCTGCCTATGCCACCAAAAACGGTCTGGGAATGGGTAGAAGCCTATGGCGCCTTACATACGAATCCAACCAAGACCCATGGAGATTGGGATACTGCAAAAGAAGAGGCAGCTAGTTGTTTGAATCAAATGGTAACGGAGGAGGCCTTAGAAGAGTTACTTCGTTCTACAAAAGAGATGGCAAAAAGACCTGCTGATGAAGTGGTGTTTCAGGCAGATGGATGGGGTGCATTAGAAGAAGAGAGACGTCGCATCATGGGTGAAGATGCTATGTGTTCTTATTTGGATTTCGGTTCCGTTACAGAAGAACAGGAGCCATGGTTATCTCTTCTGACTGATGAAACCTTAGAAAAACACAACCCATTGTTACCACCGATTTCCTATATCTGCCAACCTGAATGGACAACTATGCTAAAACAAGCGGTAAAGGATAAGGATAAAGAAAATTGGTTTACCTGGCTTCAATTGGGCTTGGTTACATTTATAGAAAAGGACTATGAAAGAGCAGAACAGATGCTTCAAAGGTCACTTAAGGTAGTGCCATCACCGTGGACCTTATATGCGCTTGCAATTCTAAATCGTGATAGCGGTAATCATAAGAAAGAGGTGGATTACATGCTTCAAGCATGGAATCTGATTCCAAATGATGTATCCCTTGCGAAGGCGACGCTCCGGTGCCTGTATGAAAACAGACGATTCTCAAAGCTCAAGGAAGTATATGAAAGCTTACCGAATGAACTGAGAGAAGAACCACGCTGTAAGGTATATTATGGATTTGCTTTGACAGATGATGGAGATATAGATGGGGCAGAAGCTATTTTATACGAAGGAAACGGACTTTTAATACCGGATATTAGAGAGTGTGAAACGATTACCTTAGATTTATGGTATGCCATCGAGAAAGCAAAAGCAAAAAAAGAAGGCAAGAGATTTGATGAAGCAAAAGCCAAGCCACCTAGATTTGTGGATTTTCGAATGTTTGAGAATGTGGAGTGGCTCAACGGTGGAGAAATATTATAACAGCAGAGAGAGGAAGTGACGGATGGAACATGTTTCGATTGTTACGGGAACTTGAAGAAAATTTGACAGAATATCAGAGTATTCCTTTCTGGTCATGGAATGACAAACTTAACCCAGATGTTTTGGTAGAACAAATAGATTGGATGAAAAAAAATGGAATCGGCGGATTTTTTATGCATGCAAGAGGTGGTCTTAGAACTCCTTATATGTCAGAGGAGTGGATGCAATGCGTAGATGCTTGTGTTGAGGCTGCGAAGGAAAAAGGTATGCAGGCGTGGATTTACGATGAGAATGGCTGGCCTAGTGGATTTGCAGGAGGAAAACTTCTGGAGAAAGAAGAAAACAGAGATGCTCATATCACACATACCATTGGAGCATACGACGCATCTGCTTGGTTAACATATTCCGTGGCAGGTGACGAGCTAAAGCGTATTACAGAACAGACAGATGGGGAATGCTTGAACTTGTATTTACATATTTCTCCATCCACTGCAGATATTTTAAATGGAGAAGTAGTAGACCAGTTTATAAAAGAAACGCATGAAAAATACAAAGAAAGATACGGAGAGGCATTTTCAAATTGTCTTACTGGGATTTTTACAGATGAACCTCAGTATTACCGCTGGGGTGTGGCATATACGAGGGTAATGCCAGACACGTACAAAAAGCAGTACGGAGAAGAACTCTTTGATAGTCTGGGATTGCTGTTTGTAGAAAAAGAAGGTTATCGGGCATTTCGATATCGCTACTGGTACACCATGCAGCATTTGATGCTAAACAATTTTGCAAAAAAAATATATGACTGGTGTGAGCAACATGGAGTGCAATTTACTGGACACTATGTAGAGGAAAATACGTTGGATGGTCAGATGTGCTGTTGTGCTGGCGTGATGCCGTTTTATCAGTATATGCATATGCCTGGAATCGATTGGCTCAACCGGGAAGTTGGCAATAAGTTATCATTGAGACAAATTGCCAGTGTGGCACAGCAGTTTGGAAAAAAACAGGTGCTTAGTGAAAGTTATGGAGCTTGCGGATGGGACGTTACACCTAAGGAACTAAAGCGATTTGGAGACTATCAATATGTGGGCGGTATCAACCGCATATGTCAACACCTTATGCCATACTCGGAGCATGGACAGAGAAAGAGAGATTATCCGGCACACTTTTCTGGTATTAATCCATGGATTCAGGAGTATTTTAAAGATTTCAACGATTATTTTACGAGACTGGGATATTTGTTGGCAAACTCAGAAGAAGTTGTAGATGTTGCAATGCTTCATCCAATACGAAGCGCTTACTTTGATTATAAAGACAAAGATGTCAACGAGAGGGACAGCATACAGGAACTGGAAAGGGCTTTCCATATGCAATTAGATACTTTGTATGTGGACCAGATACCATTCCATTTTTTGGATGAGACCTTATTAGAACAGCATGGATTTGTAAAAGGAAATCGAATTGGTTGTGGCTTGCGGGAATATCAATACCTAGTTATACCTACCTGTTATACCATGGGTAGACACACTGAGAACTTGATACAGAAATATGTGGAAAATGGCGGAAAAATATTATTGCTAGCTGATAAACCAACGTATCTGGAAGGAGAACCTTTTGATTATTCGTATCTTGCAAGTAATATCACATACGAACAGTTAAAAGAGAATATGCCATACAGATTAAAGGAGTCGGTGGACAAGGTACATTCCACATTGCGACAGACGGACATAGGGCAGTTCTTATTTGTACAGAATTATAGCGATGAAACTAAAACAGTGCAGTATATTTTGGAGGATGGCTACCGCTCTTTTGAAAAATGGGATTTGACAAATATGTCATCCAGTATCGTGTCATCAGATGTCACATTGGAACCAGACGAATCCTATGTTTTGTTTTTCAGTGACAATGAGGCGATGCCATCAATGGAAAAAGAGATTATCCATTTACCATTGGAAGCAGAAGTATCCAAGGCAACGGAGAATTACCTGACCCTAGATACCATCAAATACTCCAAGGATGGTATCGTATATAGTGATGAATTGCCGTGTGTAGGCGTTTTGCAAAAGCTGTTAGAGGAGCATTACGAAGGTGATTTATATATGAAGTACACCTTTCGCATAACAGAGAAGCCTTCTTGGATGGCTGTTATTGCAGAAAAATGCGACAATGAAGAGCTAATCGTGAATGGAAGAGAGATGCCATTGACTCAGACATGGGACAGACAGCTGGAATTTCAGCAAGGAGACATTACAGGCTATATCCATGAAGGGGAAAATGAAATCATTCGGAAATTGCATTTTTACCAAAGTGAGGATGTGTATTATGCGTTATTTGGAGAAGGAGTTACAGAGACGCTCCTCAACTGTCTAAGTTACGATACGGATATTGAACCATTATATTTAGCGGGTGAATTTGGAGTCTATGCCGAAGAGATAACGCAGGGACAACGACCGGGCATCTTATTGGGTTCTAAGTTTTTTATAGGTAAAAAAACTCAGAAAATAAAGAATCTAATTACAGATGGATATCCTTTTTTTGCAGGAACCATTCATTTAAAACGGACAATTGTATTAGAAAAGACAGATGTCATATTAGAATTCCAGGGACGCTTTCAAGCTATGAAGGTCTGGGTCAATGGAAAAGAAGCTGGAAGTTTGCTATATAGTAACAAGGTGGACATTTCAGAGTTTACCAAGGTAGGAAACAACGAGATTACACTGGAATTGATAGTAAGTAATCGGAATCTTTTTGGCCCACATCATATGGCTAAGGACGAGGAACCAGAAAGCGTTGGCCCATATTCCTTTGAATTGCCGGGAACTTGGAAAGAGGGAAGAAGCTCAGAATACAGAGAGTCCTATTCCTTTGTACCGGTACCTATTCATTAGCTTAATACCTATCGGGTATTGACATATAAAACAATAATAAATTTCAAATTCAGAATGGAGGATGAAAGTATGAGAAAGAAAATGAAATTGATTGGAGTAGTAGTAGCCTTGACAATGGTAATGTCTGTTATGGCAACCGGATGTAAAAGCTCCGGAGGAAACGGCGGCGAAGGTGGAAAAGGCAGTGTTAACGGAGGAACCCTTCAAATCGGTGTAGAAAACAAAGGTTATGGAGATGAATGGGCTTATAAACTTGCAGAAGCCTTTGCAGCAAAGACAGGAATTGAAACACAGGTAGTAAAATCCAATTCCAGTGACTGGACAGAGACAGCATTGCTTGCAGGTTCTAAGAACAATGATATTGATGTAATCTTTGACATCAACAACCTTGCAATGAAGAATCTTGCAACTGCGTACTATTTAGATGAATGCGAAAGAGCATATGCAGATCTTAGTGATATCTATGACGAAAAATTAGAAGGATATGACACAGATAAGACATTAGAAGAATTAGTATTTCCATACAGTCTTGCAGCATGTACCTGGGGTGGTGAAGATGCAGGCTACGGAGATGGCAAACAATACTTTGTAAACTGGGCATCAGGTATAGAAGGTCTTGTATATAACAAAACGTTGTTTGATAAATACAACTTAGCTGTTCCAAAGACAACAAATGAAATGTTTGCTGTAATGGACCAGATGACAACAATTAGTAACGGTTCTTATGCAAAAAATGAAGAAGGTTATACTATTTACCCATTCTCATACTCAGGAAAAGTTAATTACTTACACTATCCACAGTTAGTATGGTGGGCACAATACGACGGAATTGACGCTTTCAACAACGGATTACAGGGAAAAGATGCTAACGGAAACTATACAGCAGAATCCCAGAAAACAATCGGAAAGTTATCTTCTTTCTCAATTGTATCTAAAATGTTAGATTTGGATAACAAATACACAGACCCGAACAGTGCAAGCTATAGCTTTACTGATGCACAGGTAATGTTCCTTGCAGAACAAAGCTTTATGATGTCAACGGGTGACTGGTTAGAGAGAGAAATGTCAACCAACTTTAGCGAAAGCATGGAAATTGCATTTATGCCGATTCCGGTAAACAGTGACATTGTTGCTAACTGTACAACTGTAACCACAGATGAACAATTAGCAGAAGTAGTAAGCTACATTGATGGAGATGTCCAAGAAAAACCTGCTTATGTATCTGATGAAGATTTGGCATATATTAAGAGCGCACGCTCAATGTATTGTAGCGAAGGTAACCAACATATTTGCTACATCCCTGCATACAGCAACAACATTGAAGCAGGAAAACAATTTATTCAATTCATGCTTTCTAAAGAGGGACAAGAAATCATGCTTCAATACTCTTACGGAAACATGGCAATGTTAAATTTAGATGTATCACAGTTTGATTATTATAAATCATTATCGAACTTGCAACAGTCAAAATTGGAAATTGTACAAGGTAATGGGGGAGCAACCTTCGTTGGAAAGAATTATGTACATCCAATGACATATGCAGGTGGCCTGGAGATTTGCTATAACATGATGGAAAGTGCTTTCGGTGTAACGAAAGATTCTGGTGCTCACAAGACAGCAAAAGAATTCTGGGAATCAGAATACAGTCAAGTGGCATCCAAATTCTCAACAATGATGTCTCAGGCTGGTGTAAAAAACTAAATTAACATACAGCAGGCGTCTTAAGGCGTCTGCCCAAGAGAAATGAAAGGAGAAATAGAACATGCGAAAAGGTTTGAAACGAGCAATGGTCTTAACCTTATGTTCTGCGATGTTGCTTTCTGCAGTCGGTTGTAGCAAAGAAACCGGCAAAGAAAGTGACGTGGCTTCCATCGGTTCTTACGGAACCGTGTGGTCAGCACCATCTACAGTGAAAATTGACCAGAAAGATATTAAGTATGAAAATAAAGGCAGTGCAGAACTGGTTTTCAATGCTGTTAAGAACGAATATGAAAGTCACCAGTTACTGATAACTGCAGCACAAGATGTGGACGAATATTATTTGGAGAGCAGCGATTTGAAGTGTGGCTCTGATGTGTTAAGCAAAGAAAATATTACCGTCTACAATGAAAAGTTTATTAAGATGGCAGAGGCAGCATATGGTAGTTATTCTAATCCAGATGCCCTGATTCCAGTGGATACTGCAAAAGAATACGGCGAACTTAAGATTGCGAAGGATCAAAATGCTGCATTTTGGGTAACCGTATATGTTCCTGAAGATACACCGGCAGGAGTATATGAAGGAACTTTCAAATTAACAGTAGAAGATGCCGAGATGGACATTCCGGTACAGGTTACAGTGAACGATTATGTATTACCAGAGACAACTACCGGACAGACCCTATTCTCTTGGAGATACGATCGTGTAGGTGTAGGAGAATTGGATTCCAGCATTGAGATGATGGAACATTACTATGAATTCTTCTTGGATTATCGGATTTCACTTCAATCATTACCGATAGAAGGTACCACCAGAGAGGAAATCGTAGATGCATTAGAAAAATACTATGACAAACTTACTACATATACTATTCAACCGAATCCAGGTGCAGTGCCAGGTGGTGAATTTGTTACATTTTCTAACAGATCCAAAGAAATGATTTATGCGATTGCATCTATGAGTAGCCCAGAAAAGAACTACTTTGATAAAGCGATGCTTTACGTAGTGGATGAGCCGGATCTAAGAGATGACGGAAAATATCAATCTACGATTAAAACCATTGATAGTGTTAATATGATTCTTGCAGAGTGTGTGGAAACAATTAAGAATGATACTAGTGGAACTTATGACAACTTCAAATCCATTGAAGGATGGGAAAATTCCATCTTAGAGATTCCAAATATTATGCCGATTGTAACAGAGGTAGGCAGACATATTGTGGAGGGTAAAGATGAAAGAAGCCATGAGTTTCTGTCAAAAGTGAATACATTGTGTCCGGTATTTGCTGTATGGGACGAACAGCTTGCAGACAAGATTGTGAAACTTTGTGATGAGTACGACATTAAGAATCTGTGGTGGTACGGATGTAATAACCCGACAGCACCTTATGGAAACTACCATTTAGGAGATAAAAATCTTCTATCCGCCCGTAGTTACTCATGGGTACAGGCAAAATACGGCATCGAAGGCAATCTTTACTGGGATGCTGTAGCATATACAACTGAAAGACCAAATTGGGATCAATACATGAATGTATATGAAGAAACCGTTCGTATTGAAGGAAGCGTGGCAGGCGATGGCAACCTAGCATATCCTGGAAAACCTTACGGTATCTATGGACCACTGCCATCCATGCGTCTGATGAGCATTCGTGATGGTATGGAAGAGCTAGAGATGCTGACTACACTTAGAAAGCAATACGATGAGTTAGAAGCTGTGTACGGAAGTGAATTTAGTGCACAGGGAAGTGTGACGAGTTTGATTAATAGACTTTGCTACAATGGCTCTCTCTATTATGCAGATGGGGAAAAGGGACTTGATTTTGACGAAGTAAGAGCTTCTCTGATAGATCTGATTGTATGGAATAATAAGGGAATTGGCTTTGCGTTGGAAGAAAGCAGTATTAGAAATAATGTAGCAGAAATTTCCTATTACATAGCAGAAGGAAGCAAGGTATACATCGGTGAAGAATTACAACAACCAGTAGAAGGATGCAAATATGTATACTCACTCAATCTAGAAGAAAACACCAATCTGAACATGGTGATTGAGACAACAGATGGAACAAAATACGAAGTGTCCAGATTCATCTCATTCCCAACCAAGACTTTGCAGGCATTTGATGATGCAAATGCTCTGAAGAAGATTGCTGTTACAGAAGGCGGAGTAGTAGAGCTTTCAGATGTAGCGGAATACGCAACGGATGGTGGAAGTGCGCATATGAAAGTAGCTGGTAAGATTACAGGTGTAGAACTTGTGGATGCTGCGTATGTTCCAAATATGACGATTGAGACCTCTATCTTTGAATCTATTTCAAATCTGACAGAGGTAGATAATCTAAATATGGACATTTATAATCCAGGCGAAGCATTCAAATTCCAAGTGAAGATTTACAGCAAGGATGCCTTTGTAACATTAGGAGAATACAGCGTAGATGCAGGTAAGAATACAATCAGTCTTCCAATTGCAGAAACGGAATTCTCAGCTATGAAAGAAGCAGATAAAGTTGTCTTTGAATTTGAAAACTCTGCAGATGGAGTAACAGCAAATCAATATGAATTCTATCTTGACAACATCATTGCAGCAGAATAAAGGAGGGGGAATGAGCATGAAAAAACAAATAATGAAAAAAATAATGTGGATGCTGATGGTACTTCTCCTTGGTGCTACTTCCTTGACTGGTTGTAAAAAAGAACAGGTGGAAGAAGAAAAGAAACCTCAGCAAGAGGAAAAAGCGGCATATGTACAGCTTCTGGGATTTGATTCCTATGAAGAATTCACAGGTGCAAGAATTTCTATCGGAAACATGCTTGGAAAGATGGATATCAATACAGATAAGCAATATATCACTCAGGGGAAAGGTTCTCTTGAGGTAAACCCGCAAGGAAACTATGACAAGGTGAGAAAACATCCATATTTCAAATTGGACTTTTTAAATACAACTTGTGCAACTTGTGATTTTTCAGAATTTAAGAACGTTTCTTTTGACGTTTATAATCCATCAGAAGAAATGAAGCAGGTAAGAGTTAGCTTAAGTGTAGGAAAAGATGACGGTGTCTATACTACCACCATAAAGTCCATTTATGATTTGGAACCAAAGAGTTGGACTACATGCGTTTATGACATATCAGAAATGGCAGGGTTCACCTATTATGATTTTGCGAATGTGCGGTACATGACAGTGGAATTCATGGACCACAAGGAAAACAGAGATGACGCAGTGGAACCGTTGTACGTCGACAATCTGGTAGGTAATTATTACGCAGAGGGCGAAAGCGCAGCAAATGTTACATATGATTTCTGGGAAGGTATCACATTTGAAGAATCCACAGATCAGTATCTTGTATTCGGGGATGATGTGGAAGTCAACAAAGTAGAACTTTCAAGAGCTGATTATGAAAAAGAAGGAATTCAGGTTCCGGATAGTTTAGGTAAATATGGTCTGAAAGCAGATGCTACAGAAAGTATTTGGCCAAAATTCTCTATTCGTCTTGGAGAAAAAGTTCCGGCAGATACCGCATTTTCCTTTATGGCATACATTAAGGTGGATGCAAAAGAAGAGGATACATTCAGTTTTGAATCTTACTCTGTATTTGGTGGAAACAGTGTTGCGAATGAGATTACGATTTCAGATACCGTATTCAACGATTGGGTTGAAGTAACTGTACGTACATCTATTGAGACAGATGTTATCAGCGGATTCTTTAACTTCGATGACTTTAGCGATCCGGTAACAGGACATACACGTTTTGGTGATAAAGAGGTGTTAATCTACCTCGATAACATGAAATTAGCGCCATACGTGGATCCAATGTCATTGGCACCAGCGAATCCAGACTGGATTAAAGGACTCACCTTTGAAAAGGATGGAGAGCAATATCTAATCACCAATGAAAACGATGCAGCCAATCAAAAGATGAAACTTTCCAGAGTTGCTTGGGCAGAGGAAGGCATGAAGGTTGGCAGTGAATTTGGTCAATACGGAATGAAGGGCAAGGTAAAAGGTGCTGCATATCCGGAAATGACTATTAATTACAGAAAGACTATGCCGGCGGATACGATTATTACGTTTAAGGCATATATTAAGACAGACTCTGCTAAGACTTATTATAAAGCAGACGGCTCAAAGGTTACTACTGTGAAGACAGAGTCCTTTGGAAATGTAGATTTAACAGGACAAATCCCATTAAATGAATGGGTAGACATTAAGATACGTTTGAGCAAGGCTCAAGATACAACAAGAATGTTCTTCAACTTTGATAATGGAAAAGACACCACATGTTTCGGAAAGGATGAAGTTCTTATTTACTTCGATAATATCAGAGTGGATGTTCCGATTCAGCCAGAAGGCGATTTCCTGAAGGGGATTGGTTTTGAGGTACCTGGAAATGCAGGACTCTTTACTCCTCAAAATAAAGAAGGACAAGAATATATGGATGCCATGATTGAACGAGTGGCTTACTCACAAGCAGGCATCACAGCACCGCAAAATGGGGAAGAACATGCACTTAAGATTAGCCATAAATCATTCTTCTGGCCACGCTTTAGAATGAATTTTGGAACAACACTTCCGGCAGGAACCAAAATTACATTCATGGCTTACGGAAAAGTGAATGGAGATACGCTCTATAACATGAGCTTGTTTGAGTATACTTCAGGTGGAGAAGCAACAGCGCAGTTTGCGTTAGAGGAATGGACAGAACTGTCAGTTGTATTGAAGGAAGATGCCAAGTACTTAGACTTATTCTGGAATTATGACAGAGCAGGCGGTCTGAAAGAAGGCACATCAGGAGAAGTGTACATTGATAATGTGATTGCCACATTGCCAATTCAAAAAGTAGGTAATATTTACGAAGGAATTGGATTTGAAGTATCAGGAAATGAAGCGTTCTTCATCGGTCAGGGCAACATAGAGCATGATGCTACTATTAAGAGAGAAACCTATCAATCATTAGGTATTAAGGCACCGGAAAACGGTGGAGCATATGGACTTAAATTAGGACATAGTTCATTCTTCTGGCCAACCTTTAGAATTGACTTTGGCGAAAAACTGGAAGCAGGAACCAAGCTTACATTTATGGCATACGGAAAGATTAATGGAGACTCTCTCTATAATCAAAGCATCTTCGAATTCAGTGAAGGCGGAGAGGCAACACCACAATTTAAGTGTGGCGCATGGACAGAGCTTACCATTACGTTAAAAGAAGCAGCAGAATATGTTGATTTGTACTGGAACTATGACCGTGCAGGCGGATTGAAAGAAGGTACATCAGCAGAAGTATACATTGACAATATCATAGCTGTAAAACCAACTCCAAAGGTAGAACCGGTTGGTGATATTTTGGAAGGATATGGCTTTGAAGTAGTTGGAAACGAAGCAAACTTTACAGGACAGACCATAGAAGGTTCTGAATGGATGGATGCAACAATCGAAAGAGTAGACTATGCATCAGAAGGCATTACAGCACCAGTAGATGGTGAAGAACATGCATTGAAACTGAGTCATGCTTCATTCTACTGGCCAAAATTCCGAATTAACTTCGGAAAAGAACTTCCAGTTGGAACAGAGATTACATTTACTGCACTTGGAAAGATTAATGGAGAATATCTCTACAATGCAGCCAAAGGTGGACAAAGTAAATTTGAAATCGAATCAGGCAATGCTAAGATTACCGGTGGACATATCGACGAATATGGTCAGTTCACTCATGAAGACTGGAAACAGATTACGATGACGCTGACAGCAGCATGTGAGTATGTAGACTTGTTCTGGAATTATGAATGTGCAAATATTCAGTCAGCGACAGCATCCGGAGAAGTATACATTGATAATATCAAGGCAACAGAACCAGTTGTAGCTCCAACACCGGTAGGAGATATTGTAGAAGGATACGGCTTTGAAGTAGAAGGAAATGAACTTTACTTCGAAGGTCAGGGAATCGTAGGACGTGATATGGATATTCAGCGAGCAGACTACGCATCAACATCCGTGTCAGCAGCGACAAACGGTGGAAGTTATGTACTTAAGATGGCTACCACAAGTGATAACAAGTATCCAACCTTCCGAATCAACTTTGGAAAAGAACTTGCAGCAGGAACAGAGATTACGTTCCAAGCACATGGAAAGATTACAAGTGGAGAATACCTGTATTCAGCAGACAAAGGCGGACAGAGTGCATTTGAAATCACATCCGGCAATGCAACAGTATCCGGTGACTTGGATCAATACGGACAGTTCACACACGAAGGATGGAAGAATATTACTCTTACCTTGAGTCAGGCATCCACAGGAATCGACTTATTCTGGAATTTTGCTCGTGCAAACTTTACAGGAGGAGATGAGGCTCCTTCATCTGGAGAATTATATATTGATAACATCAAAGCAACCGAACCAGTTGTAGCTCCAACACCAGTAGGAGATATCGTAGAAGGATACGGCTTTGAAGTAGAAGGAAATGAACTTTACTTTGCAGGACAGAACATAGAAGGTTCTGAATGGATGGATGCAACCATTGAACGCGTAGACTACGCAACAGTGGGAGTTGCAGCTCCTACAGATGGCGGAAGCTATGCATTGAAATTAAGTCATGACTCATTCTACTGGCCGAAATTCCGAATCAACTTCGGAAAAGAACTTCCGGTTGGAACAGAGATTACGTTCACGACACTTGGAAAGATTACAAGTGGAGAATATCTCTATAACGTAGCAAATGGTGGACAAAGTAAATTCGAAATTACATCTGGTAATGCATCTATTACCGGAGGAGATATCGATCAATACCAGCAGTTCACACACGAAGGCTGGAAGCAGATTACGATGACGCTGACAGCAGCATGTGAGTATGTAGACTTGTTCTGGAATTATGAATGTGCAAATATTCAGTCAGCGACAGCATCCGGAGAAGTATACATTGATAATATCAAAGCAACAGAACCGGTAGCGGATGATAATACTTTCATAGAAGGATTGGATTTTGAGGAAGAAGCAGATGCTGCTTATTTCGTAGGACAAAATAAAGTGGGCGAAGAATACAGAGATGCAACCATTGAAAGAGTCGATTATGCGTCAGCAGGAATCACAGCTCCAACTAATGGTGGAAGTTATGGTCTAAGACTAAGTCATGCAACTAATTATTGGCCAACCTTTAGAATCAACTTCGGAAAAACACTTCCAGCAGGAACCGTAATTCGCTTCCAGGTACTTGGAAAGATTACAAGCGGCGAATACCTTTATAATGTAGCCAAGGGTGGACAAAGTAAGTTTGAAATTCCATCTGGAAGTGCAACGATTACCGGAGGAGATATCGATGCTTACCAACAGTTTACACACGAAGGCTGGAAGAATTTGAACATAACATTAACAGCCGCATGTGAATACTTAGATATGTTTTGGAATTATGAATGCGCAAACATTCAGTCAACGACTGCTTCTGGTGAAGTATATGTTGATAATGTGATAGCAGTGGAACCAGGTCAATCTACAGGATTCACAGCAGGATTATCATTTGAAGAAGCATCCGATGAAGCTTACATTATAGGTCAAGGTGTTGCAAATGATGCCACTATTGAAAGAGTGACCTATGAATCAGTAGGAATTTCTGCACCGACAGATGGTGGAAATTACGCATTAAAGATGAGCACTGCAAATGATAAGAGATGGCCTACTTTCCGAATGGAATTTGGAGAACAACTCCCAGCGGGAACTAAGATTAGTTTCCAAGTAAAAGGAAATATATCTGGAACATACCAATATAATGTGGGAAAAGGTGGACAAAGTAAATTTGAAATTACTTCCGGTAACGCAACTGTTACCGGAGGTGACATTGATTCATACCAACAGATTACTCATGAGGGATGGAAAAATGTCACGATTACTTTAAGCCAGGCAGCAACCAGAGTGGATTTGTTCTGGAATATAGATGTGGCTAGCTATACGGCAAACGATGCAGCAGGAGAAGTTTACATTGACAATGTAGTTGCCACAAAACCAAATTAAAAGAAACTTTATTAATGATAGATGTAAAAGGGAAAGGATAATTTTCATGTGGAAGAAATATGAAACACCGGAACTTGAGATTGTATCCTTTTTAACAGAGGTTACAATCACAGAGGCTTCAGTGCCTTTTGGCGATGATGAAGGTTTACAAGAGGGAGGCACTTATCCGTCAAATCCAAATACAACCCTCGATGACTTGATTCCATAAAAGGCGGTGATAATGGTGAAGAAAAATAAAAAAATTATTAGTTTAATATTAAGTATTGCATTAGCAGTTTCTGTATTATCAGGAGCAATAACAAGTTCAGCCAATGAGGATGTTGTGTATGAGGAATGCTCCTTGGTAAATCAATTTCGCAAGGACGAAAGCGGTCAGATTGAAGATGCATCTTATGCATATCCGGCAAAAGACGGTTACGTCTTTGCCGGATGGTACCAGAAAGATGGAAGTGAATATCTTCCATTGAGCGAAATGGAAGCCAATAATACAGATGCAGGTTATGCAAAATATGTAAAGAAAGATGTATTGGGAATCAAATATCAATTTGAACGAGATAAGACAACTGGTAGCGATACAATTGACCTTCGTATGTTAACATCTGTAGATTGTCTGGACTATGAGTCTGTAGGATTTATCTATTCAATCGGTGGTGTAAGAAAAGAAGTTCAATCGGATACCGTATACGAAAGAGTACTTGGATACGCAGACAGTGAAGGAAAAGTATATGAACCAAGTGTGTTTAGTCAAGCATCAAAATACTTTATGTCCTATACTGTGAATGACATTCAAAAGAGCGAATATGGTAAACAGGTAGAGCTGATACCGAAGTGGGTTACTAAGGATGGAACAGTTGTTATCGGAAAAGGAACTATATTCACACTTCAAGAAGAAATTGCGGATTTCTATAATGGTCTTGGATTTGAGAACGAGATGG
>JAZQBW010000120.1:0-3271 GCA_045545895.1 Faecalimonas sp. | reverse complement strand
ACCCTCGTAGCGAATCATCGCACCGTTTGGTCCCCCAAACTTATAATCTCCGTTGTCTAGCAAGGTGGTTTTTGCATCTCCTGCTACGTTAAACTTCGCAAGATGTGCTCCTGTGAAATCAATTCCCTTTCCAGTAAAGGATTCTTTTAATGCTTGCTCTTCCTTAGACGGTACGATACTCTTTAATGAATTGATTTCAATTGTTCTAGTATCTTCACCATACAAATCCAGACGAAGACCATGGATGGCATTAAATTCTAAACCTTTGATAGAACTCAAATCCAAAGAATAAGTGGTGTAACCATCGGCGTCTGTTTTCACAGGTACAAAATCCCATTTATGGTTCGCATTGAAATCCGTAGTTGTTCCAGATTCTCCATCTTGTGTATAATCGCCATAGAGATACAACCGGATTCTTCCGCCTTTCAGATCTCCTTTGGCTTTTAATTCAATTTTTTGTTCATCCTCTAATGTGATTTTCACATTCTTTCGATAGAGGTATACTCCATTCGGCCCGCCAAAACTAAAATCGCCATTATCAAGAAGACTTCCCTTTGCATCTCCCATAGTAAAGAAAGTTGTAAAATGAGCGCCCTCCAAGTCAAGACCGTCTGTATTAAAGGCCATTGCAATTCGTTTTTCCTCATCAGTCGGTTCATAAGACTTCAGTGCCTTCATATCAATAGTTCTCGTTCCTTCTCCATACAAGTCAATACGAAGACCATTGACCTTATTCAGTTTGAAACCCGGAATGGTGCTAAGGTCTGCTGTATATGTTGTATAACCGCTAGCATCTGTCTCTCCTGCAACAAAAGTCACTCTCTGCCCTGCTGTAAAGTCTGTCGTCACACCTTTCTTACCATCTTGTGTATATTCACCAAAGAAGAAAAGTGCGACTGTTCCGCCTTTTAAATCGCCCTTCGCCGTTAAGCGAATGATTTGTTCCTCTCCAAGAGTGATATCCAAACCTTTTTTATAAATATAAACACCGTTTGGTCCTCCAAAACGAAGGTCACCATTTGCAAGCACTTCCGTCTCTGCTTCACCCATTAAAGTAAACGTATTTAAATGTAAGCCATTAAAGTTGATACCTTTTGCCGTAAATGCTTCGCCTGATACCGCATATTCATCCACATAGGATTTGATTTCTTTAATCTCATAGGTATATTTATCTTCCCCTGCAAAATCTAGTCTAAAACCTGTCATTACATCATAGATAAGTCCCGGTGTCAGATTGCTAATGTTATATGTATAAGTATAGAAGCCGTCTTCGTCTGGTTTTGCACTTCTTGCATATCTAAGACGTCCTGTATTTGGCTTACCGAAATCAGAGCTCACTCCTGCTTCACCATTTACAGTGTAGCTTCCCAGGATATATCCACCAACTGCACCGGTATAATTGTCATTCACCTCGCGCATCTTAATCTCAACAATGCTGGTTTCATGCATATCCAGTTCCAAATTCCTAATCCAGAGATAACCACCATTCTTAGTACTAACGGTAAAGATTTCGTCATCTTCGGAAAGAGAAGTTGCAACCTCGTAGTTATCTATTTCTGTTTGATTGTCACAAATGTCCCACTCTGAAAGCATCCTAGCATCGAAATACACATACTCCGAAATATCCACATAGATATCTATATTCTTCTCAATCTTTGTCTCGAAGTCAAATTCCTTTGTCATATCCTTATCTGTATAATATCCAAGAACTTCCCTGCCCATGAATTCTTCATCGCATGGTGTCACTACTAAACCTTTACGTATGGTTGTGATAAACACCGGTTCTTCCGACTCCGCAGTATAGAAACTTACTGTACATTGTGGATTGATATCCCATTTTGCATAAAGTGTCAGGTCACTATCCACTGTGTCAAAATCAAAATCCCACTGGGTCTCATACTCCGGCTCCCTATACCAACCTGAAATCTCCAAATTTTCTTCGTTTTCACCCGTCACATAGACCTCCGGCTCTTCTAAGAACGAACCTGGTGCCACCGTCCTGTCTAAGACTGTGGTGGTCTGCAAATCGGTACATAGTTCAAATTTTACTGTGTAACCGTTTTTCCCTGTTAAGTTACCAATGACAAATATGGCAGCCACTGCAACACACGCTGCCGCAACCATTGCACCAATGATAATCAACAAGCTTTTTTTGCTCATCGCTTTCATAGTAATCCTCCTTCGTTTTATTGTAGTTGCTAAGAAATTTTATAAAAATTCATAGAAACTTCCACTCTTGTCATAATTATATTTTTTTCGCTTCATTCTTTCTATATCACTACCATATAGATTTGTTTCAAAACTTCATGTTATCTTCTTATATATGCTACCATGTTTTTTATTCCAAACTTCTGTAAAATCCTTCCATTTTTATCTTATTCTTCAAATTTTTGTATTTTTAGCCCCTCAAAGAAAGAAATTATAGAATCCCACTTGCTTTTCATCTTTTGGTAATTTATAATTTAGAATATCATTTTTTAATGGAGTTGATAGTTATGTTGAAAAGTCCATACAATTTACCAGACAACAATTTGTTCTATCAAACAGAAGCAGACAACGATTTTCATCTTTTTTTAAAAAGAGAGCCCTATTTGTTGGAAGTTCCTCATTATCATGATAGTGTGGAGTTCGCTTGCGTGGAACGTTCTGAAACAGTTGTGCATATCCAAAACACTAAGCAACGCCTAACAGCCGGCGACATCTGTTTTGTAAACCGTTTTCAAATTCATAACTTCGAATATTATGAGAAAGATTTATCGGCAGTCAGCGTAGTACTAAGCAAGGAATACACCACTGCTTTCAAAAAAATCTGTGCAGGAAACACACTCCCTGCATTTATGCTAGACAAAGAAAAAAATCGCCCAGCATTTGAAGTGCTGAACGAATGGGTAAACCATGGTACACAAAGTTTCTTGTTAAATTGTTCCTATGCAAATCGTTTTTTCGATGCGCTCTTAAAGGCGTACGATTTGCAACCGAATGAAGTGTCTGCATTTAACCAAAAGGCGATTGAATTTTTGAATTATATTAATGAGAATTTTGATAAACCGATTAGTTTAAAAACCATGGCAAAAGAATTTGGCTACTCCGAAGGACGATGCAGTTTCCTTTTTAATTCCTACGTTGGAGTTCCTTTTAAGAATTATTTGAATGATATTCGTATGCAAAAGGCGATTTCTATGATTGAGACCAACAATTATTCCATTAATGAGGTTATTGAACAGAGCGGCTTTGGAAGTCCTGTTACCTTCTATAGACAATACGCGAAATA
>JAZQBW010000119.1:0-4726 GCA_045545895.1 Faecalimonas sp. | reverse complement strand
TTCCCTTCCAAGATACGAATTTGTATATTTTTAAAGGGATATCTGCTGTTTTGTTTTACAGTATAATTACTGTTGTTTTGGCTATAGGTAATTGTTTGTTCCATATGCTCCAAATATTCTGCATATGTGTAAACAATGTCCTTTTCATAGAATATTTCGGATAGTGGTAATAGCATAGGCTGTTCGTTAAATTCCGTTTCGCTAATAACAGGTATTTCATCTATTATCTGTCTATTTGATAAAATATTCTCATATAGCTGTCTTTGCTTTTTGGCAAAATCTAAAATTCGTTTCTTGTCGGCTTCCTCAATATGATTGTGATTTAATATCTGTAAAAGCAACTCCTCCGAAAGTGTGTGTATAGGGAGTGCAGACAGAATAGACCTTCTGTTGCCGGGAGTTACTATATCTCTTTCTACAAATGAGTAAAATGCATCCTTTGATTCTATACGGTAAATATCCATAAGAGGAGATGCCTTTGAAAGTATATCAAGTGCCCGTTGTCTGTAATAGGACATCTCAGTTTTATTCTTGGTCAGATACATTTTTCCATTTTGGTGGTAATCCATAATACATTCGCCGGATAATGCAGCTGCACCGCTGGAATAAAGGAAATGACCAAAAAGTTTATTGTGTACATCCTTGAGGTAATATGGCGAAATCTGCCCTGTCATATACATAGGAATCCAGCCTTCAAGTCCCATCATCATTTCTTCAAAAGGGCGGTTAATATTGTGTATGAAATGAATATGTAACCCTTTTTTGAGGGTTAGTGCAACAGCAAATATATATTTTTTCATAAAATCAGTACCATTTGCTTTGTCCGCCATTGGTGTATCGTCATTGGCAATAAGGTCTTCTTTTGACTTAGACAACACAGTAGCCTTGAAAAAGTCCAGGGTTCCTTCGCACATTTCATCAATACCATAATAATTTTTGGATGTTGGTAACTGAAAAGGAACAGATGGTACCTTCAATTCATCAAAGTGTATACTGCGGATAAATTCATTGAGATCAAATTCATCCAATTTTGATAAAAAGGGAAGGACTACATCCTTTTTTTCAATTTGTTCATTTAAAAGCCAATGGATAATCTTGTCCCTACAAAGAGAATCATTGTTGATTTCATCTGTGGTGCAATGTACTAGCTTTGCAATAGTCACCTTGTCGGACTCAGAACAATGTCCGGCTACATATTTTGAAACATTTTGTGCAAAATCCTGTGGGTTTGATGGTCTTCGTTGCCCGTTTCGTATACGGGAAATATAAGAACTGTCAAAATTTAAAAAATGAGACAAATCTGCAACATTTATAGAAAGAGATGTCAAAAGTGTATCAAAATTTATTTGAAAAAGCTCATATGGGAAAGTTGCATCCTGCAAACAATCCTCTAGTGTTTTTTGGATTTTTTCAACCGTAAATTCAGAATATCCTCTTTCATTTGCTATGGTTGCAATTCCTTGTACAAGTTGCATGAATTGTTCGGAATCGGTTGTAGGTACACGGCTTCCGGTGCGATATCTACTGAGAACAGATGCGGACAAGCCAGATACATCTGTTAGTTCTTTTGCAGTACAGTTTAGTTCGGATATATATGCATTCAGTTGTTCGCTAAAAGTCATAAAATTAGTCTCCTTTTGTAAAAATTAGTCTATATTAGTGTAGCATACATTATAGATAAGAAAAGTTGATTTTCCACAATTGTCAATGACATTTATGGAAAGTATATTTCATTATATTGGGTATTTTTTTAAAATTATAAAGGAAGTGGCATTATACATAGATACAAAATACATTTAAGAAAGAAGGAATGCAAGATGAAGGCAAAAAGAAGAATTGCGTGGCTACTTAGTTTTTTAATGGTATTTTCACTGATAATGGGAACTTCAAAAATGCAGGTTTATGCAGCGTCCTATTCTGTGGACTTTGGCGAAGGCTCATGGATAGTTGGAGATGTCACTGTAACTGCTGATAAATCTGGCGAACAGACATTATCTGAAAGTGATATAATAACCTTAACTGGTTTTGATGCGGAAACCATGGAAGCGAGAGTGGATGCTGCGGACGGTTTTGGGACTACTTTAACGGTCACCGACGGTCAGACAAGCATTTCCGCCCACACCAATGATGGAGGTGTTCCTACAGATATTGCTTTCTCGGTAGTGGAAAAGTCCTCTGAGCCCGGCGGTGGAGGGAACGACAGCGGTGAAGTCGAAGGCACTTATACGGTATGGTTTGGCGAAGGCTCATGGGAAATCGGCGATGTGACTGTAACAACAGACAGAACCGACGTGCAATATCTTGCCGAAAACGATATTATTACGTTGCAGAACTTTGATGCGGAAACCATGGAAGCGAGAGTGGATGCTGAGGACGGTTTTTGGACTACTTTAGCGGTCACCGATGGTCAGACAAGCATTTCCGCCCACACCAATGATGGAGGTGTTCCTACAGATATTGCTTTCTCGGTAGTAGAAAAATCAACCGGCGGTGGTGAAGTAAATAATGGAAATGCCGTTCACGCAAACGTTACGGTTAATATATCTGGAGAAGAGTTGGAATATGATGCACCATGGACAAATGATGCCGCCGATTTTGTTTTTGGAATAAACGGTTCAGAGATGCGAAGACTGTCAAAAGAGGAAGTAAATTATACGACAGAAGGCGATAAGATTGTTGGATTGGCAACAAAAGAGGCTCTTGGGTATGAATATAATTATGATGATTCAGGAAATGTAACATTTAATATAAAGACACAATGGGATGATGTTATTACATCATTAACAATAAATGGTGTTCTATATGATACACCCCAAACAAAAGATGACTTAATCAATGCATTTGATGCTGATTTTAGAGGAATAAGATTTGATATAGAAAATGTTCCATATGCGGAAGAATATCACATTGTGGTCGAGGGAAGGAAGCAAACGCAGGAAGAAAAAATCATGGGCAATTTTGGCTGGACCTATGACCCAAACAGCAACGAATATTCTGATGATGATAAAATCCCTTACGGCAATTTAGAATTTGTTGAAGCGAAGTACAATGGCGTTACATATGATTCAATAGAGGAAGTTAACGAAGCCGGAGGAACATTCCAATGGGATGATGGCGTGAAAGGAACTGACGATCCAACCGGCGAAGCAATGTTCCCAACAGGAACAGAATTAACTTTAAGATTAATTCCGGATGCGGGGTATCAGTTAACATCCCTGGATTTAAATGGCACACCATTTGAACCGGGTGAAGAGGTAGGGCTTTATACGTTTACGATTGGTGGAGGAAACTGGCATTTAGGCGCACAATTTACCCAGGTTGGCGCCGAGGTGCAAGCGAGCTCTGTCAATATTAAATCCGGTAATATTGACATTAATGAAAACTTTGAATATGGAACTGCCAAACTTGAAGTAAGTGATGTTGCCAGTATGGACTCAAGCAGAATGGAAGAATTTGAAAACACTGCAACAGACGAAGGGTATGAAATTGAGAATTATCTGGATATTTCATTGTACAATGCTGTTTATAAAGGTGGCATAAAAGATGTCAACGGAAATTATGAATCTTGGGATACATCGGTTGAAAACATTGAAAATAAAGCAGCAATCACTTTGGAACTTGAGAATGATATGAGCGGCAAGGATTTGGCTGTCATTCATGAACTGCATAATGGAGAAGAAATAATAGGATATGAATTAATCAATGCTACCTATAATGAAGAAAATAACACTATAACCTTTGAATCGGACAGTTTTTCGCACTATGCAATCGTATCGAAAGGAATAGGTGAAGGCGAAAATGTTTATTACATAGATCTTGGTACCGGCTCATGGACCGTTGGTGATGTAATCGTTTCTGCGCCTGAAGGTATGAGCGGTGTGGTATCGATGCTTGATACAGAGACTATTCCTACGGAAATGTTGGCGAACTTTGATCCCGAGACTATGGATATTACCCTAACAGTAAGTGACGGTTTTGTGATCTATCTGGAAATCGACGAAAACGGCAATACCACATTGGCATCTACCCGTGATGGAGTAGAGCTGCCACCTTACGGAGAGATTTTGACCTTTGCGGTAGTAACAAAACCCGGAAATATGGAAATCGTTGACAAGACAGAAGAAAATGCCTGCAATGCAGATTTGGCAGAACTTACGGACGATTTGATTAGTAAGTTATTGACAGATGCAGAAAAGACCAGACTTGAAAATGGAGAAGAAGTAAAGGTTTGGATTGAAGCAACGGATATTTCTGCAAGTGTGAGTCAGACAGATAAAGATTTGATAGATTCCAAGAAGGGAAATGCTGTGGTTGCAATGTACCTGAACATTGAACTGTACAAGAAGATCGGTAACGACACGCCTTCCAATGTCACACAAACAAAGGGTGCGATTACGTTCACTATAAAGGTGCCGGATGCTTTCGTTAATACCAATGGGACGGTAACGAGAACATATCAGATTATTCGTGTACATAACGGAACGGCTGAGGTGCTCCCTTGTACATTTGATGCAGAAAGCCAAATCATCTCTTTTGAAACAGATCAGTTCTCAACATATGCGCTTGCGTATATTGATCAGCAGAATAGTCCTGTCACCTACACTGTATTCTTTGCTGCAAACGGCGGTACGGGTACCATGGCAGACGCAACCGGTATTTCCGGTGAATATACCCTTCCCGCAAACGGCTTTACTGCCCCTAGCGGCAAGCAGTTCAAGGCTTGGAG
>JAZQBW010000118.1:0-10512 GCA_045545895.1 Faecalimonas sp. | reverse complement strand
GGATTCAAGCATGTACATACTTTCATCTTTTCTACTTTATCTACGGTTTCACGTTCTGTGAACATGAGGCCACCCTTTTCAAGAGCTGCATTTCTTCCATTTGGGAATGCATCTTCAATTACTAAATATTCCGTTTCCTCTGCATTTACAAATGGTGCAACATAAGTGTTCTTAGACGTAATAACCGGCTCCAGACCTTCGATTCCGTCAGCTTTTAAAATTGCTTCTACAGATGCGTCCGGTCTTGGTGTAATCTTGTCAATCATAGACCATGGAAATGATACCTTTGTCTTATCATTTACATATACTAAGAAGCCTGCATCCACTACTCCATTTTTTACCCAGCTCTCAGCAAATGCGTTTACTGCTGCATATAATTTATCTCCGTTGTGTGAGCAGTTGTCCATGCTTACCATAGCAATTGGTTTTTGTCCTGCCTCGTACCTTGCATAAACAAGTGCAGAAACCTTTCCCATGTAGCTCATAGCGTTTGCCGGACCATTTGCTAAATCTTCAGGCACACCCGGAAGATAATCCCCTCTACCATTTACAAGGCTGTAGCCTTTCTCTGTAATGGTAAATGATGCCATCTGAAGTGAATCCTTTCCGAAGATTTCTTTTAATCTTGTCCAATCTGTTTCGTTTGTAGAATCAACCGTTAAAGATTCTACCACGGAACCGATGACTGTTTTTTCTACTGTTCCGTTCGCTTTTAATGTTACAAGAAGGTTGTAATCATCACATGGATGATTCATTTTCTGTACAATTTCGTAATCGTACCCTTCCGCTACTACAAGACCTCTATCAAGTAATCCTGCATTTAACAGGTTCTGTACTACATTTGCCTGGAATGCCCGAAAAATGTTGCCTGGTCCGAAATGGATCCAGAATGGATTTTCCTTTGTAGCTTTTGCTACTGCTTCTCTGTCAAATTGTGGAAGTGAGTAACCTTTTTCTTCCCACTGTTTTCTGTCCGCAAGTCCTTGTGCATTTAATTTCATTGCCCTATAGCCTCCTTAAAACTCATTATTTTTATTATATATGGAAACACAAAAAATATCCATTGATGAATTTGTTGTATACATTGCATTTCTTGCTTTTTCATGTTAAAATCTGTAATTGTTCAGAGCCAAGGCAATTTTACAAAAAGCATGAATTATGCTTGCATAAATGAATGCTTTTTTGAAAATTTCTTTGGCGGATATGCCACAGTGAGAAAACACGCAGGGTTTTCGAACTTGGCTCTGAACAATTACACCCCAAGGAGACAACAAGTAATGAGAAAACATTTACAATCTACATTTCAAGTAAGACAAAATATGGTGTCCCGAGATTTTGAACTTTTTTATTACGACGACCGGGGACTAGAAAAAATCGAAGCCCATTCCCATGATTATTACGAGTTTTATTTTTTTATGGAAGGGGATATTAGTATGCAGGTTGGACGGGATATCTATCCTATCAGTTTGGGTGATGCCATGCTGATTCCGCCCCAAATGCCGCACAGAGCGATTATCCATAATTCCGAGATTCCTTATCGGCGTTTTGTTTTCTGGATCAGTAAGGAATTTTACGAACACCTGAAGGAACTTTCTCCTTGTTACGTCTACGCCATTGAATATGCGCAAAAGAACAAAGAGTATCTCTGCCATCTGGACCGTATTGCATTGAATTCGTTACAATCTAAGATGCTACGCCTCTTAGAAGAAATGCAGTCCAACCATTTTGGAAAGGATCTTCAGATTGCACTTTATGTAAATGATTTTATATTGAATATCAATCGACTTGTATACGAAATGCTGGAACCAAAACAAAGAACCAACGATGCATCACTCTATTCCAATCTGGTGGAATATATTGAAGAACACCTGGAAGAAGATTTGTCTTTAGAAAAATTGGCAGAAGAATTCTATGTAAGCAAGTATCACATTGCTCATGTATTTAAAGATAACATTGGGCTTTCGATTCATCAATATATTACGAAGAAGCGACTTGCCCTGTGTCAGGAAGCCATTCGGGCCAATATGAATATTACAGATGTATATCACATGTATGGATTTGGGGACTACTCTAGTTTTTACCGAGCTTTTAAGAAAGAGTATGGAATCTCACCAAAGGAATATCGGGATATGCAAGTAGAGATAGTACCGGTGCGGTTGTAAACAGCTCCGGTACTGTGTCATTTCTCTACATGGATTTTGACTTCTCTTCACAAACCTTCATGGCTTCAATAATCCCACTTCTGAATCCATACTCTTCCAAAGTACGAACCGCTTCAATCGTGGTTCCTCCCGGAGAACACACCATATCTTTCAGTTCCCCCGGATGCTTTCCTGTTTCAAGCACCATCTTGGCACTTCCCATCACTGCCTGTGCCGCAAATTGGTAAGCTTGTGCTCTTGGCATGCCGCCGGAAACCGCTGCGTCCGCCATAGCCTCAATCATCATAAACACATAGGCCGGCGAACTTCCGCTTGTGGAGACCACTGTATCCATAAGACGTTCCGGAACAATCTCAACTCGACCAAAACTTTTTAAAAGGGTACGTACATAAGCGATTTCTTCCTCTGTCATATGTTCATTCGGACACATAGCTGTCATACCTGCCCCAACCAATGCCGGAGTATTTGGCATAGTTCTAACCAGTTTTACCTCTTTTCCAAACTTTTCTGTAAGCCAGGCAAGTGTTTTTCCCGGCGCAATGGTAATGACAATCTGATTTTCACGAATAAACTCTCTAATCTCATGGATTACCTCTTCATAAAACTGTGGCTTGACAGATAGGACAATCACATCTGCTTTTTCCACCACTTCATTGTTATCAGCTGTTACATAAATGCCAAACTGTTTTTTGACAGATTCTCGTTTTTGTGAACCTGGATTTGAGCCCATCACTTCATCCACTGAAAGAATCTGATTGTTAAGAATACCGCCCATCATTGCAGATGCCATATTTCCCGTTCCGATAAATCCTAATTTCATTTGTATAACCTCAACTTCTTTGAATCATCATTTTATAGAAATCCACACCCTTTGTCAGTGCTCCCTGACAAATATTCTCGTTCAATCCATGAATGCTGCCATATTGCTGTCCGTTAATATAAAGTGGGGCAAATCGCAGACAGTTCTCACTTAAGTCCCGATAGAACTTGGCGTCTGTTCCACCTGTCATCACATATGGACAAATGCCCACTCCCGGATACACCTCCTGTGCAACCGTTTCTATCAGATGGAAGGCATCACTGTGATAGTCTACCACCGGACAAGGTGCATCCTTGTAAATCACTTCTGTCTCAATATCATATCTTTTTGCAATATGAGAAATCAACGCAATACTCTCTTCATCATTCTGGTGTGGAATAAAACGCATATTGCCCGTCACATAAGCCTCCTGCGGAAGTACATTTAATCCATCCGAACCTTTTGCCATGGTAAATGCCAATGTGGTCTGAAGCATGGCTCCTGCCGCAGAACTGATAGAAGGTAATAGTTTTGTCAACAGCCCCTCAAACAGCCACATATTTGCAAAAATCAACTTCATACCAAAGTTCATATTTGGTGCCATACGGCGGAACATTTCTTTTACAGTCGGATTAAACTGGCGTTTAAACGGTGAGCTTTTCTCCACATCTGTCATGAATTTGCCCAGACGCACAAGAGGCGTATTTTTCTTCGGTGCACTGGCATGACCACCATTTCCTTTTGCAATGAATTTCACATCGCCATAACCTTTTTCTAAAACGCCGACCATACCATAAGTACCTTTTACGCCGCCCACAGGCTCTTCAATAATCATACCGCCTTCGTCCATGAGGTACGCAAATCTTACACCTTGTTCCTTCAAATACTCTACCGTCTTCGGTGCACCTTCTCCACTCCATTCTTCTGTACAACTGCTTGCTATATACACATCCCCTTCTGGCACAAAACCTTCTTTGATCAGTTCTTCCACCGCTGTCAACTCACAGAAGAGACTTGCCTTTGTGTCCACGGTTCCCCGACCCCAGACGCATCCATTTTCATCAATATCTCCGGAAAATGCTCCGTGTTCCCAAGTACCATTGGCCTCCACCACATCATGATGACTCATAAACAGAATTGGCTCGTGCTGTCCTTTGCCACTCCATTTAAATAATAAACTTCCGTTGAAGACATGTTTTTCACAAGTTTGATGAACATTTGGAAATAATTTTTCTAATAGTTCATGAAATTCATAAAACTTTGTTCTATCTGGGGCAAATCTACTGGAAACGGTCTCCTTTTGCACCATTTGGGCCAAAGTCTTTCCATATGTCTTTGCTCTTTCATCATTATCCAAAGTTACGATTGCCGTTTTAGCTGAGGTTGGTTTTAAAAGTAATGTGCGGAATAACACGACAACAAGCAATACCACTAAAATCAATAGAATGATTCCTATTATCTTCATCTGCATCTATCTCCTTCGTTCGAATTTTATAATTTCCCTTTTTTAAATAAGATAAATCCAATTAACAACGCCAAACCACCACATGGAATCATCAGTATGCTGGTCTCATTAATCAGCGCAGGCACAAAAATGCAAAGAAGGGACATAAGTGCCACCGGCACCACCGCAATCTGTGGACTCTTGGAAAAATACTTTAATCCAAGGGCACCAAAGAGTGCAGGTACCACGTTATTGAATGCTGGAAGAAGGGCTTCATTTTGCAATACCGGCTGCAACGGAACTAGCAGAATCACCCCTGCCACAATCACTAGCATAGTCACAATTGCACTAGTGGCAATACTAATCGTAGAAACAATCTCGTTCTCCGGTGTACCTACCTCTGTACCTGCAATATCCCTTGCATTCATAGCACAAGGAATCTTCATATTCGTTACATTTCCTGTAATAAAGGTGAGATAACTTCCACCTGTTCCAAGCATTGGTGTGTAGATTAAAAACTCCACAATTGCTACCGGGAAATAAACTGCTGCTACTTTTGCAAACCCTGCTAAAAATCCATTTGCATCTGGTGATACTCCAAAAAGAGCACCCATGATAAATGGTACTGCCACCAAGATTAAAATAACTGAAATTGTTACAAGTCTTCCAAGTCTATGAAGGCTGTTATTAAATTGTTCTAAGAATTGTTCTTTTTCATTCATATCCATCGCCTCCTATAAAACCATTCCGATAACCACAGCTAAAGCCATTGCAATCAACATGCTGGCTGCCAAACTAAAGTTTTCCAATACTGCTTTCCCTTTTTTCTGAATAAAAAATTCGAATATGGCCATGACAACTGCAGCTATAACAGCTACAATCAGCGGCATAACATCCGAGCCTTCTCTTGGAATTGCCTTCCCTACATAGGCACCAATGTATGTACCACACAGACCAATGAACATGGCAGTGGTCGCATGTGCTCCAAATCCAGGTTTTCCATCTGTCTTTTTCTTTGGTTTCGCCTGTAATTTTTTCAAATATTTTTTCAGGAAGAAGAGACAGCAAATCAATCCTCCCAAAATACCTACGGTCATAACGAGTGCGATAGTAACAAAGGCTCCAATACTCATCTCATCCAAACGAAGACCGGATAATCCCAAACTCTGGGCAGCAATCTCTGCTACGTTTAATTCATATTGCAAAGCCCCGATTACCGAAAGTCTCAGCCACGACAGGGGTACACCCAAAGTTCCGCTGAGCGCTACCACTCCGAGGAGAATGCTAATTGACGGCAGAAGTGTAAATGTGGCACTGGAAATAATAGTCTTTTTCAAAACTTCTTTATCCATTCCAATCTTAATTCCTGCACGATAGCTTTTCACTAAAAATACAACACACATCACCGTAATGTATGCCAGAACCAGTGCTACGATAAGGTAGAACCAGCCCGAATTTACCTGTGACAAATAATCACCCATAATGAGTTCCTCTCTTTCTCTGTTGTAAACATACACTTATTTTAACACTATTCCACTTGTATAGAAAGCGATAATTACAAAAAGTGACGTGGCAAAATTCACTTTACTACGTCACTTGTGTTTCCTGTTATTTTATTTTTTTACAGCATTTTCTTTTAATACTACGTCGTGTGCGCCACCCTCCACAATACTTACAGAAGAAACCAATGTAATCTTGGCTTTTTCCTGTAATTCCGGAATAGAAAGTGCTCCACAGTTACACATAGTAGATTTAACTTTCATAAGGCTAAGTGCTACACCATCTTTTAAGTTTCCTGCATATGGAACATAGGAATCCACGCCTTCCTCAAATTTGAGTTTTGCATCTCCGCCAAGGTCATAACGTTGCCAGTTTCTAGCACGTGCACTTCCTTCGCCCCAATATTCCTTCATGTATTGACCATTGATAGAAACTTTATTCGTTGGTGATTCTTCAAAACGCGAGAAGTATCTACCAAGCATAATGAAGTCGCTTCCCATTGCCAACGCAAGTGTCATATGGTAATCGTGAACAATACCACCGTCTGAACAGATTGGTACATAGATACCTGTCTCATTATAATATTCATCTCTTGCTTTTGCGACTTCGATAGTAGCCGTAGCTTGTCCACGTCCAATACCCTTTGTCTCACGGGTAATACAGATAGAGCCACCGCCAATACCTACTTTTACAAAGTCAGCACCGCATTCTGCAAGGAAGCGGAATCCTTCTGCATCTACAACGTTACCCGCACCTACTTTTACGGTATCACCATAGTTTTCACGAATCCACTCTATAGTCATCTTCTGCCATTCGCTGAAACCTTCACTGGAGTCAATACAAAGTACATCCGCACCTGCTTCAATAAGTGCCGGCACACGCTCAGCAAAGTCTCTTGTGTTGATACCTGCACCTACTACATATCTTTTTTCGCTGTCTAACAATTCGTTTACATTGGTCTTCTTAGACTCATAATCTTTTCTAAATACAAAAGAATCCAAGTTGCCGTTAGCATCTACGATTGGAAGAGAGTTTAACTTATTCTCCCAGATTACATCATTTGCTTCTTTTAACGATGTTCCTACCAGTGCTGTCACTAACTTGTCCAATGGTGTCATAAATGTTTCCACTTTTGTATCCATTGACATACGAGACACACGGTAATCTCTTTCTGTAACTACACCAAGTAACTTCCCGCGTGGTGTTCCATCTGCTGTAACAGCCATAGTAGAATGGCCTGTCTTTGCCTTTAAATCCAACACTTCTTGCAGTGTATTATCTGGTACTAAGTTGGAATCACTTGTTACAAAACCTGCTTTGTATGCCTTTACCTTGCGCACCATTTCTGCCTGTGATTCGATTGTCTGAGAACCATAGATAAATGAAACGCCACCTTCTTTTGCCAATGCAATGGCCATTGTATCATTAGATACAGATTGCATGATAGCAGAAACCATAGGAATGTTTAATGAAAGCGCTGGTTCTTCTCCCTTTTTGAATTTTACTAATGGTGTCTTCAAACTAACGTTTTGTGGTTGATGTTCTGCTCCGGAATACCCCGGTACTAATAAATACTCGCTAAATGTGTGTGATGGTTCGCTGTAATAAAATGCCATGTCTCTTCTCTCCCCTTATTGATATTTTTGAATTACTTCCTCATTTGTTTTCATTGCGGCTTCTTCCATCTCTTGTCGATGCTGTAATAAGCCTTTCTTTATCTCTTCGTGTTTTACCGCCATAATCTGCAATGCAAGGTAGGCTGCGTTCTTCCCTCCGTTAATTGCTACTGTGGCAACCGGAATTCCCGGTGGCATCTGTACAATGGATAATAACGCATCCATTCCGTCAAGCGTAGAACCGGAAATCGGAACACCAATCACCGGCAATACCGTCTGAGAAGCAACAACTCCCGGAAGTGCTGCTGCCATGCCTGCTGCAGCAATGATTACCTCTGTTCCATTTGTCTTTGTCTCGTCAATAAATGCTGATAAACCAGAATGTGCACGATGCGCAGATAAACATCTCACATCTACTGCAACATCATAGCTTTTCAAAATCTCGATTGCCGGTTCTAACTTTGGTAAATCACTAGTAGAACCCATAATAATTGCTACTCTCATATTACACCTCTTTACATATAATTATCTGTTTTTAGAACAGACCCACGATTGTTCCTTCCTCATCAATATCCATATTGACTGCCGCCGGAACCTT
Organism: Faecalimonas sp.; assembly: GCA_045545895.1. Classification (GTDB taxonomy): domain Bacteria; phylum Bacillota; class Clostridia; order Lachnospirales; family Lachnospiraceae; genus Faecalimonas. Next base: position 2,393 of record JAZQBW010000118.1, on the reverse strand, counting down.
TGGAAGTCCAGGCATTCTCATGATATCGCCACTGATTGCCACAAGGAAGCCTGCACCTGTATTTGGAATCAAATCACTAATTGTAACTGTGAATCCTTCCGGTCTTCCAAGTAAAGTAGGGTCATCTGATAAAGAATATTGCGTCTTTGCAACACAGATTGGAAGATTTCCTAATCCTTGCTCAGTATATTTCTTTATCTTTGTAAGTACTTTCTTTGTAAATACCACATCGTCTGCACCATAAATCTCTTTTGCAACTGTCTTAATCTTGTCTTCGATTGAAAGTTCAAGACCATAAAGCGGTGCAAAGTTCGCTTCTTTTGTTTCTAAAATTTCCAACAATTTTTCTGCCAATTCGATTCCGCCGTCTGCACCTTGTGCCCAGACCTTGCTGATTGCAACATCCACGCCCTTACTCTTGCAGATTTCATTCAGTAACTGAAGTTCTGCTTCTGTATCTGTCGGGAATGCATTGATTGCAACAACGCTTGGCAAGTTGTATTTTGCGATGTTTTCAATGTGTTTTTCTAAATTTTCAATACCTTTTCTGAGAGCTTCTAAGTTTTCTTCTCCGAGGTCTTTCTTTGCAACGCCACCGTGCATCTTGAGAGCGCGAACAGTTGCCACGATCACAACCGCATCCGGTTTTAAACCTGCCTGACGACACTTAATATCCAAGAATTTTTCTGCGCCAAGGTCAGCACCGAATCCAGCTTCTGTGATGGCGTAATCGCCAAGTTTTAATGCAAGTTGCGTTGCCATAACTGAATTACAGCCGTGGGCGATATTTGCAAACGGACCACCATGCACAAATACCGGTGTATGGTCTAATGTCTGCACTAAGTTTGGCTTAATTGCATCCTTTAATAATAAGGTAACTGCTCCTGTTGCTTTAATATCATCAACAGTAACAGGCTCTCCTGCGTGATTGTAAGCTACAATCATGCGACCTGCTCTCTGTTTCAAATCTTCCAACGAAGTTGCTAAACATAGAATTGCCATAACTTCACTTGCAACGGAAATATCAAAACCATCTTCTCTTGGCACACCATTCACCTTGCCGCCAAGACCTACAACAATATGTCTTAATGCTCTGTCATTCAGGTCAACTACACGTTTCCAAACGATTTGTCTTGTATCGATATCCAGTGGATTGCCCTGCTGAATGGAATTGTCAAGCATTGCTGCGATTAAATTGTTAGCTGTTGTAATTGCATGAATATCACCTGTGAAATGAAGATTGATATCTTCCATAGGTACGACTTGTGCATAACCGCCGCCTGCCGCACCACCTTTTACACCGAAACATGGTCCAAGGCTTGGCTCGCGCATAGCTACGATAGATTTCTTTCCTAATTTATTTAACGCCTGAGACAAACCAATCATAGTGGTTGTCTTTCCCTCTCCTGCCGGAGTCGGGTTAATTGCTGTTACTAAAACGAGTTTTCCGTCTTTGTTATCCTTTACTTTTGAGATTGCTTCCAATGAAATCTTGGCTTTGTACTTTCCGTAAAGCTCCAAGTCATCTTCTACAAGACCTACTCGACTTGCGATTTCCTTAATTGGTTTCATCTGCGCACTCTGTGCGATTTGTACATCTGTTAACATAGCTTTCTTCCTCTCTTTCATTGCAAAGATTGTCCGATTGTTCCCTTCAGCACTTTTCTTTCTGTATGTAAAAAAAAGAAGCCAAAATTGCCGGACCTTTTTAGCCCAGACGGTCGACTCCTATTTCTATTATACTCCCTGTGGTCAATTCCACTTCCGTCAGTTGTATAATTGTAGGTATTTTAACACTATTATAAGAAAAATTCAACACAACAAACCAAAAAAATCAAAGATTTTCTCTTTATTGACGATTTCCAAAAAGGTGTGTAAAATAAAGGCATGAATGAGAGAACAAAAAAGCAGATGGCAGACTCTATTCGCGGGCTTCACTTGCCACGATTTAACGAACTGCCTGATGTAGGCTATTACTTAGAGCAGACCGTTACCTACATTAATCAGTGTATTGAGCCCCTTGGCTGTGCCCCAATCACAAGCGCCATGGTAGGCAATTATGCTAAGAAAAATGTAGTGCCAGGTCCTGTCAAAAAACTATATTACAATGAACAGATTGCTCATCTCATGGTCATCGCCATTGTGAAAAATGTACTTTCCTTGGAGAATATCGGAAAATTATTCTGTATGCAGAAAGGAGTATATACAGATCAAGTTGCATACGATTATTTTTGCTCTGAGTTGGAAAATATGTTGTTTTACACCTTTGGCGTGCGCGATGAAGTGGAAAAGGTGGGTGTGACAAATTCTGATTTGAAGATGATGCTTCGTGGGGTAATTATTGCGGTGTCGCAGATGATTTATCTGGAGCGTTGTTTTGATGCGATTGAGAC
>JAZQBW010000117.1:0-15688 GCA_045545895.1 Faecalimonas sp. | reverse complement strand
AGCAGAATCATCATCCATCCAGGTGACAGAAGTAATCTTTTCAGTTAATTTGAATTTCTCAGTGTAATTGGCTTCCTCATTTAATGCTACGTTCGGGTCAGCAGACATAGGAAGACCATAACAGAATAGATAATAGTTCTTCCCATCTTTCAGTAAGAAATCCGCTTCCTTATCTTGAATCTCAATGCCACAAGGAAGTGGTTTGCGAATTGCTTCCTCGTAGTAGCGAACCCATTCACCTAAAATTCCAAACATAGCCTGGTCAATTGGACGAACGCCTCCATCACCCATTGGTCCAAGATTCATAAGTAAGTTAGAACCATAGCGGCGACAATCTGCTAATTCACGAATCATCTGTGCCGGAGATTTGAAGTTGAGGTCTTCTTTTGCATATCCCCAGTGAGAAGCAAATACTTCGCACATCTCGCTCGCTACATATTTTGGAGCACCTTCCATGTTAAGTGGTTCGGGTTTTCCGCGTTCAAAGGTAACGCTGTCTAGTTCAATGTGTCCCAGAGCACCACGTGCAGAAAGTCCGGTGTTATTAATAATCATTGCTTCCGGTTGGTGTTTGCGGATGGTTCCGTAAAGTGCATTTTCTTCCCAGTCTTCGTTTGGCTTGTCCCACATACCATCAAACCAAAGTCCACCAATCTTACCATAATTGGTGCATAGGATTTCCACGCTTCTTCGCAGATACTTTAAATATTCTGGGAAGTTTGTTTTATAGCTTTTCTCACGCCAGTCTAATAAGGTGTGGTAGAAGAATGGAATGATATCGTTAGCACGACATGCATCTACGAATTCTCTTACTAAATCACGCCCACAGGAATGAGGAGCGTCGTATTCATTTAATCCACAGGTGTCAAATAGTGAATAGCCGTCGTGGTGGCGGGTGGTTAAGGTGATGTACTTGCAGCCGGCATTTTTTGCCATCTTTGCAATCTCCATTGCCCAGTCCGGTTTCGGATTAAATACTTTTGCGTATGCTTCGTATTCGGCATCCGATACGTTGTTAGACAATTTGTTCCATTCGCCCCGTTCCATCATGCTGTATAGGCCAAAATGGATAAACATACCAAATCCAAGCTGTTCGAAGTCCTTGATGTATTGTTTTACTATCATGGTGTTTCCTCCATATCTGTTTTCTTTTTGTCACTTTAGCATATGTGGATGAAAATGGCAATAATCATCTTTAATCTTGGGTAAAATAATGTTATAATACTCAAATGGTACAAATTTAGGAGAGCAAAAACATGAATATCATAACCTTAAAAAACTACGAATTATTACAACAAAAGACCCTACAGGATTTGCAATCGGAGGGATACCTTCTTCGCCACAAAAAAAGTGGTGCAAGAGTGCTTTTAATGGAAAATAAGGATGAGAACAAGGTGTTTTCTATCGGTTTTCGAACACCGCCGGAGGATAGCACAGGAGTTCCTCATATCTTGGAACATTCCGTACTTTGCGGTTCCAAGAACTTCCCGGTGAAAGACCCTTTTGTAGAACTGGTAAAGGGATCCCTTAATACATTTTTGAATGCTATGACTTATCCGGATAAGACTGTATATCCGATAGCAAGCTGTAACGATAAGGACTTTCAGAACTTGATGCATGTGTACATGGATGCAGTATTCTATCCTAATATTTATCAACATGATGAAATCTTTCGTCAAGAAGGCTGGAGCTACAATCTGGAATCCGAAGAAGATGAATTGACCTATAATGGTGTGGTCTATAACGAAATGAAAGGTGCTTTTTCATCACCGGAGGGCGTCTTGGATCGAGTGGTACTTAATACGCTGTTCCCAGACAGTACTTATGCCAATGAATCCGGCGGGGACCCGGAGGTGATTCCGGAACTTTCTTATGAACAATTCTTGGATTTTCATAGGAAATATTATCATCCTTCCAATAGTTATATCTACCTTTATGGAGATATGAATATGGAAGAAAAATTAAACTGGCTGGATGAAATGTACCTGTCCAAGTTTGATACACTAGAGATTGATTCAGAGATTTGCATGCAAAAACCATTTGATGCAATAAAAGAAGTGGAAATGAATTACTCCATTTCAAGCAACGAATCAGAAGAGGACAACACCTATCTTTCTTATAATAAAGTCATTGGAACCAGCCTTGATCGGGAACTTTATCAGGCGTTTCAGGTGCTGGATTATGCACTTTTGTCTGCACCGGGTGCACCTCTTAAGAAAGTGCTTGTAGATGCGGGAATCGGAAAAGATATTATGGGTTCCTATGATAATGGAATATTACAACCGATTTTTTCTGTGGTTGCAAAGAATGCCAATCCGGAACAGAAAGATAGATTTGTGTCACTAATTGAGGAGACTCTCGCCGAGATAGTGAAAAATGGTATGGATAAGAAGGCATTGGAAGCAGGAATCAATTATCATGAATTCCGTTACCGTGAGGCTGACTTTGGAAACTATCCGAAAGGGCTTATGTATGGACTTCAGATGTTTGACAGCTGGCTATATGACGATTCAAAACCATTTTTACATGTGGAAGCTACGGAAACCTTTGCTTTTTTGAAAGAGCAGGTAGAGAAGGGATATTTTGAACAATTGATTCAGACTTATTTGCTGGACAATACCCATGGAGCCATTGTAATGGTGAGACCGGAAAAAGGTCGTACTGCAAGAATGGAGAAAGAGTTGGCAGCCCGTCTTCAGGCATATAAAGAAACATTAAGTAGCGAGGAAGTAGCAGAATTAGTGAAGGCTACTCATCAATTGGTGGAGTATCAAGAGTCTGAAGATGACCCAAAGAACCTGGAAAAGATTCCGGTTCTCAGGCGTGAAGATATTAGTCGGGATATTGCTCCAATACAAAATGAAGTGTTGGATTACAATGGTACCCCAGTGATTTTTCATGAAATTGAGACGAATGGAATTGGCTATATTGATTTGCTGTTTGATTTATCAGGAATTTCGGAAGAGATGCTTCCGTATGCGGGAATCCTACAAACTGTATTAGGAATGATTGATACGAAGAATTATGAATACGGAGAACTTTTTAACGAAATTAACGTTCATACCGGAGGAATTGGAACATCTCTGGAACTTTATCCAAATGTCACAAAGGTTCGAGAGAAGGAGTTTAAAGCAACTTTTGAAATTAAGGCAAAAGCTTTATATGATAAACTCCCGGTTGCATTTGATATGATGCTGGAGATCCTAACGGAGTCCAAGTTGGATGACGAGAAACGTCTCAAGGAGATTTTGTCAATGTCTAAATCTAGACTTCAGATGCGTTTCCAATCGGCAGGGCACACTACGGCAGCACTAAGAGCCTTGTCTTATTGGTCGCCTCTATCCAAATTTAAGGATTTGACGTCGGGAATTGGATATTATGAAGTGATTAGGCGATTGGAAGAGAATTTTGAAGAAGAAAAGGGTACTTTGATTGCGAATTTACAGACCCTGGTAAAAATGTTGTTCCGTCCGGACAGTATGATGGTAAGTTACACTGCCACCAGAGAGGGGCTAGATGGAGTGGAAACCTTGGTTCGTCAGTTAAAAAACAAGCTATTTACAGAAGTCCCAGAATACAATCCATGCATCATTCACTGTGAAAAGAGAAATGAAGGCTTCAAGACCTCTTCCAAGGTGCAGTATGTGGCACGTGTTGGTAACTTTATGGATGCGAGCATGGAATACACTGGTGCACTGCAGATTCTGAGAGTGATTTTAAGTTACGATTACCTGTGGCAGAATGTACGTGTGAAAGGCGGAGCATACGGCTGTATGAGTAACTTTACAAGACTTGGAGAAGGATACTTTATGTCATATCGTGATCCAAATCTAGAGAAAACCAATGCCATTTATGAAGGTGTTGTGGATTACTTGAGGGCATTTTCTGTCAGTGAGCGTGACATGACGAAATATATTATCGGTACGATCAGCAATATGGATCAGCCAATGACACCGGTTGCAAAAGGAGATCGTTCTATGAATCTGTATATGAATCAGGTTTCTGAGGAGATGATTCGAAAAGAACGAGCAGAAGTTCTAGATGCTACGGAAGAAGATATCAGAGGGTTGGCCCAAATCGTGGAGGCGATTTTGAAGAATAATTACTTCTGTGTGATTGGAAGCGAAGAGAAGATCGAAGAACAGAAGGCAATGTTCATGGAAATACGGAGTATTTTTTAGATGAGAGTACGTTTTACTGTGCAGCATAGAATGCAAGGAGAGTAAGCGCGCAGTAGGTGACGAAGGAGAATTTATGAGAGCAGATTACAAATCGGGGTTTGTAACCCTAATTGGAAGACCAAATGTGGGAAAATCCACGTTGATGAATTATTTGATTGGGCAAAAGATTGCCATTACGTCTAATAAGCCGCAAACAACAAGAAACCGTATTCAGACTGTGCTTACAACAGAAGAAGGTCAGATTGTATTTGTGGATACACCGGGAATTCATAAGGCGAAAAATAAGCTTGGGGAATACATGGTAAATGTGGCAGAACGCACGTTAAATGAGGTGGACGTAGTGCTTTGGCTTGTAGAACCATCCACATTTATCGGAGCCGGAGAAAAGCATATTGTGACTCAGCTTGAACGTGTAAAAACGCCGGTTGTACTAGTTATCAATAAAGTGGATATGGTAAAGAAAGAAGAAGTGCTGTCGTTTATTGATGCATATCGCAAGCTTTATGAGTTTGCGGCAATTGTACCGGTCTCTGCAAGAAGTGGAGAAAACACAGAAGAACTTGTAAAAGTCATTATGAAGTATTTGCCATATGGTCCTAAGTTTTATGATGAAGATACCATTACGGACCAGCCTGAGAGACAGATTGTAGCGGAACTCATTCGAGAAAAAGCATTGCATGCGCTAAATGATGAGATACCCCACGGGATTGCGGTAGCAATTGACAGTATGAAATATCGCAAAAAAATAGTAGATATTGATGCTACTATTATTTGTGAGCGTGATTCTCATAAGGGAATTATCATTGGAAAACAAGGTGCAATGCTGAAAAAAATTGGCAGTACAGCCCGTTTTGAAATTGAGAAAATGTTGGAATGTAAAGTCAATCTACAACTTTGGGTAAAGGTGAAAAAGGATTGGCGGGACAGTGATTTCTTGATTAAAAACTTTGGTTACAATAAAGATCAGGAGTAAAGTGTCAAGGGGGCTTTCAATGAGAACAGTTGGAAGATAGTTTCAGTATTTTTTAAATCCATGTGGAAATTCTAAACCTTATATCAGACGAGAAACTTGAAAAAAGGAGAATTACGCATGGAAGATAAAGAGTTATGGAAAGCATTTGAAAAAACAGGCAGGATTTTAGATTATCTCCATTATAAGAATCTGTATGGTGGAGAGTACAAGGATTATTATACCAGTAGCAAAGATGATACAGTAGGAGAGGGAACGTTTGAGTCAGAAAATAACAGTGACAGGGATGATACTGTCCGCAGCACCTATCGGTGAATATGATAGAAGAGTTGTAATACTGACAAAAGAAAAAGGAAAAATTTCTGCCTTTGCCAAAGGTGCGCGGAGGCAGAATAGTACCTTGATGGGTATGACAAATCCTTTTACTTTTGGAGAATTTGTGTTATATGAAGGAAGAACTTCGTACAATGTGGTGCAGGCCAATATTTCCAACTATTTTATGGAACTGAGCACCGATTTTGAGGGAGCATACTATGGGTTCTATTTTATGGAGTTGGCGGACTACTATACAAGAGAATATAATGACGAAAGACAAATGTTAAAACTATTGTACCAGTCTCTTCGTGCACTTGCGTCAAAGAAGATTGCTTATGAACTTGTGCGATGTGTGTTTGAGTTAAAGACGCTGGTAATCAATGGGGAATATCCGGAAGTGTTCCAGTGCGTAAGCTGTGGAGCAAAGGAGCGAGGTGTGGTATTTAGCTCTAAAAACAGAGGACTTATTTGCGAAGCATGTAAGAGTATGGCCGATGATGAGATTTCACTTGGGAATTCCACCCTTTATGCATTGCAGTACATAGTCTCGTCACCCATTGAAAAACTATACACTTTTACAGTTTCAGATGAGGTGTTGGCGCAGCTTTGTAAAATTATGGGGCAGTACATGGGAATGTATGTGGACAAAAGGTTCAAATCCTTGCAAATATTGGAAATGTGCTTGAAATAACCGAATAATCAAGGTATAATATTGTGCATTAAAGACATTCATAGAATGAGAGGAAGACAAAAATGGAAAAAACAATGGAAAAAATTGTAGCACTTGCCAAGTCAAGGGGTTTTGTATATCCGGGATCAGAGATTTACGGTGGTCTTGCAAATACTTGGGATTATGGAAATCTTGGTGTTGAGTTGAAGAATAACGTAAAGAGAGCATGGTGGCAAAAATTCATTCAGGAAAACCCATACAACGTTGGTGTGGACTGTGCTATCTTAATGAACCCTCAGACATGGGTTGCATCTGGACATTTAGGAGGATTCAGTGATCCTCTTATGGATTGTAAAGAATGTAAGGAAAGATTCCGTGCAGATAAGTTAATTGAAGACTTTGCTGCAGAAAATGGTATCGTATTAGAAGAAAGCGTTGACGCTTGGTCCAAAGAACAAATGGAAGCTTGGGTAACTGAGCATAATGTTCCGTGTCCAACCTGCGGAAAACACAACTTTACAGAGATTCGTCAGTTCAACTTGATGTTCAAAACATTCCAAGGTGTAACAGAAGACGCAAAGAATACAGTATACTTAAGACCAGAGACAGCACAAGGTATTTTCGTGAATTTTAAAAATGTACAACGTACATCAAGAAAGAAAATCCCATTTGGTATCGGTCAAATCGGTAAATCATTCCGTAACGAGATTACACCGGGTAACTTTACATTCCGTACAAGAGAATTCGAGCAAATGGAATTAGAATTCTTCTGTGCACCGGGAACAGACCTTGAATGGTTTGCATATTGGAAACAATTCTGTATTGATTGGTTGAAATCATTAGGAATTAAGGACGAAGAGATGAGAGCAAGAGATCACTCTCCGGAAGAACTCTGCTTCTACAGTAAAGCAACAACTGACCTTGAGTTTTTATTCCCATTTGGATGGGGAGAATTATGGGGAATCGCAGACAGAACAGACTACGATTTATCACAACATCAAGAAGTATCAAAACAAGATATGTCATACTTTGATGATGAAAAGAAGGAAAAATACATTCCATATGTTATCGAACCATCACTTGGTGCTGACCGTGTGGTTCTTGCATTCCTTTGTGCAGCATATGATGAAGAAGAATTAGAAGGCGGAGATGTACGTACAGTACTTCATTTCCATCCGGCATTGGCTCCGGTTAAGATTGGTGTGCTTCCACTTTCTAAGAAATTAAACGAAGGAGCAGAAAAAGTATTTGCAGAATTATCAAAATATTACAACTGTGAATTCGATGACAGAGGAAACATTGGTAAACGTTATCGTCGTCAGGATGAAATCGGAACTCCATTCTGTATTACATACGACTTCGAATCTGAAGAAGATGGTGCAGTAACCGTTCGTGATCGTGATACAATGGAACAAGAAAGAATTAAGATCGAAGACTTAAAAGCATATTTTGAAGAAAAATTTGCGTTTTAATTTGGATTCATTAACTAAAAGAGTAACTCTGAGAAGAGTTGCTCTTCTTTGGAAAGGCAGAATATAGAGATGAATAAAAAGGATTATCGTTCGATTCCATTCTGGTCATGGAACGACAAATTAGAAAAGACAAAATTAATCGACCAGATACATTGGATGAATGACAATGGTATTGGTGGATTCTTTATGCATGCGCGTTCCGGACTTCAAACAGATTATTTGTCAGAAGATTGGATGCAGTGTATTGATGCATGTGCTGATGAGGCAAAGAAATTAGGCATGAAAGCCTGGATTTATGATGAAAATGGATGGCCGAGTGGATTTGTTGGTGGAAAGCTTTTGGAAGACCCGAAAAATTGTGATAAATACATATTAAAAGAAGAAGGTGCTTTTGATGAGAAGTCTACAGTTAGCTACCTTATGACAGAAGATGCACTGATTCGCGTATCTCCATATGAGATCACAGAAGATCAAACCTACCTTAATCTTTATATCCATACTGCTGTCTCTACTGCAGATATCTTGAACTCAGAAGTAGTAGACAAGTTTTTGAATTTAACACATCAGCAATATAAGGAAAGATACGGTGAAAAGTTTGCTGATTATATTGAAGGATTTTTCACAGATGAGCCACAGTATCAGCGATGGAACACACCATATACAGATGTAATTGCAACATATTGGAGAGAACAGTATGGGGAAGATATTCTGGATAATTTGGGTCTGCTCTTTGTAGAGAAGGAAGGTTATCGTTCTTTCCGCTATCGCTATTGGAAAGCGATGCAGCACTTGATGATAGAGAATTTTGCGAAACGTGTATATACTTGGTGCGATGATAACGATGTAAAACTGACTGGTCATTATGTGGAAGAGAGCACAATGGGCTATCAGATGATGTGTTGTGGTGGTGTGATGCCATTTTATGAATATGAACATATTCCGGGAATTGATTGGCTTGGAAAATGGACAGGTTCACCACTGGCAGCGAAACAGGTAGGAAGTGCGGCAACACAGCTTGGGAAGAAGCAAGTACTGACAGAAACCTTTGGATGTTGTGGGTGGAATGTGAAACCATCAGAACTTCGCCGCATTGCAAGTTATCAGTATGTCAATGGTGTGAATATGATGTGTCATCATTTGATTCCGTATTCAGAGCGTGGCAATCGTAAGTATGACTATCCGGCACACTATTCTACAGTTAATCCGTGGGTAAAAGAAGACTTTAAAACATTCAATGATTATTATACAGAATTAGGTCATTTTCTTGGCGAAGGTGAGCAGCGTGTGAATGTGGCAATGCTGCATCCAATCAGAAGTACCTATTTTGATTACAAGCGTGAGTTGGAAAGAGAAGGATTTGGCGTTGCTGAATTGGATAATCAACTATTAGAGGCATGCAGACTTTTGGCGAGCAGAGGCATTGAGTATCATTTCCTAGATGAAACTTTGCTTGCAAAATACGGATTTGTAGAAGATAAGCAGATAGGATGTGGTAAGTGTGCTTATGATTATCTGATTCTTCCGGCGATGTATACGATGGATGCAACAACAGAGCAGTTGGTACGTCGATTCGTAGAGCAGGATGGGAAAATTCTTATGCTGGGAGAAAAACCGACTTATCTGGAAGCAGAGGAATATGACTATCACTATTTGATAAGTAACGTAACTTTAGAGGAAATCAATGCGGCACAAGCCTATAGCGTGTCTGATTTTAAGACGGATATTTACAGTACATATCGTATTTTTGATGGGAAAGAGTATCTGTATGTCATGAACAGTTCAGCCTGTGAAACACAGTCTCAGACTTTCTGCTTCAAATCAAATGGAAGAGAAATGTCAGTTACTCTAAAACCAGGTGAAGATGCCATGCTTTGTGCAGTAGAGGAAACGCGCGCAAAGAAGGAATTAACACCATATGTTATGCGATTTGCAGATGCAGACATTACTGTCAAAGAGAACTATTTGGTAGTGGATTATGTTCGTTATTCTAAGGATGGCAAAGAATATTCAAAACCATGGCCGATTGCGGCGTTATTTAATAAACTTTTACAGGAACAATATTGCGGAGAACTTTTCCTGCGCTATGAGTTTGAAATTGGTACACTTCCAGAGAAGATCTATCTCAGAGCAGAGAAGAGTAACGATATTGCAGCATGGTTAAACGGAAATAGTTTGACAGATGTCCTTCCAGGTGAAGATGACTATGTAGTGTATTATGATGTCACCGACTGTGTTCGAGTTGGAGTGAATGATTATACTGTGAAGGTGAATTGGTATGAAGATGACAATGTTTTCTTTGCTTTGTTCGGGGAAAATGTAACGGAGTCTCTGAAGAACTGCATTGTGTATGATACAGAACTGCAGCCGATTGAGTTGGTTGGAGAATTTGGTGTATATTCAAAAGCAGGATATGTATCGGATGAAGACATACGCTTTGTGCAGGGGGAAGATTTCTATATCGGTGAATTGCCAAAACGCATACAACAAGAACCTGTAACAGAAGGATTCCCATTTCTTGCAGGGGATATGGTACTGAAGCAGAAGGTAGTCTTTGATACAGCGGATATTCTCCTTCAAGTAGCTGGTGAATATCATATGGCGTTTGTGAAAGTGAACGGATTAGATGCAGGAACACTATTCTTTGATACAGAGCTAGACATTTCTCATGTTGCTAAAGAGGGTGAGAATGACATTGAGATTGGCTTTGTCTTAAGTAACCGTAACCGGATGGGTCCACATCATATTATGGCAATCGGCAGAGATTCGGTGTCTCCTTGGAGTTTTGAACTTAGCGGTGAATGGGAAGAAGATACTAGCGAATATTATTATCCACAATATGAATTTGTGAAGTTTTATACTTAAAGAAAACAATGATGTAGAGGAAGGAAAGGATATGCTTGAATATTGGAAAGACGATAATTATACGGTTGAGAAAGAAAAATGGCTTCCTGTTTCAGTGAAGGATTTTTCCAAGGTAGAAGATGTGTTGGAACTGACCAGGGAAAAATCAGTCTGCGTTTCATTTTCCAATGAATACGTTGCGAAATTCAATGGAAAGGGTGCATTTGTTGTATTGGATTATGGGAAAGAACTTTGCGGGAGTGTTCGCATTATAACACGTGCTACGTCTGGTCCGACAAAGTTCCGTATTACCTTTGGAGAATCTCTTGCAGAATGTTGTTCTACCCTTGGAGAAAAGAATGCGACAAATGATCATTCACCACGCGATTTTGTGGTAGATATATCAAATATGTCAGATTTAAGTTTTGGCTTGACTGGTTTTCGGTTTGTAAGAATTGAACTTTTGACAGACTCTGAAGTGTGGGTGAAGAATATATTTGCAATCAGTACGTTACAGGTGTTTGAGAAGGAAGGTTATATCAAGACAAGTGATGAGGAATTAAATAGGATTATTGATGCTGCTGCATACACATTAAAGTTAAATTTTCAAAATGGACATATTTGGGATGGCATCAAGCGTGATAGATTAGTTTGGTGCGGAGATTTGCATCAGGAAATTGTGAATTCTATCTATCTTTATGGTGATAACAAGAACATAACCAACTCGCTTTCATTTTTGCGTGCAGAGACACCGGCGGATGAATGGATTAACAATTTTCCATCCTACTCGGCATGGTGGCTTATCAATCTGTGCGATTACTGTAAACTGACAGGAAATACTACATATTTTGAAGAAAATAAGGATTATGCGAAGACAATTCTTCAACATTTTGACACATGTATTTCAGACGACGGACAGATGAATTTTAGCACTTTAGCGGGTGAATCGGTTTATTTTTTGGATTGGCCGACGAATGGTACAAACGATGCTATGATTGGAACGGCAGCGATTATTATGATTGCGGCAAAAAGATTTTTGGCAATGGAAGAAAATGAGATTTGTCATGCAATTATACAAAAATTGAGTATGTATCTTGATGTGCCTTGTGAATTTAAGCAGACACGTGCGTTTCAGATTCTTGCTGGAAGAAATGCAGAAGGAGAAAATGTATTTTTAGAAGAAGGAGGAGCCAAAGGCTTTTCGACCTTTATGGCATACTACATTCTGATGGCAGATTCCATGGCTGGAGGAAAAGAAATGCTTTCTATTATAAAGGAGTATTTTGGGGCAATGTTGTCTCGAGGTGCAACTACATTTTGGGAAGATTTTAATATGGAATGGTTGGAAGGAAGCGGGCGTATTGATGAATTACCTAAAGAAGGACAAAAAGATATTCATGGAGATTACGGCGCATACTGTTACAAAGGATTTAGACATTCTTTATGTCATGGCTGGGCTTCTGGTGTGTTTGCTTTTATTGTGGAATATATGTTAGGACTCAAATTGATGAATGGCGGTACCGAATATACAATTACTCCTCATATGATGGGAGTGAAACGCTTAGAAGCAAAGATTCCATTAAAGGATGGCTGGTTACTTGTTGAAGTGGTAGACGATAAAGTAACAAGTAAAATATTATAATAAATTGTCTCATGAGCTGGGGATTGTGTTATACTATCATATAAATGAAATAGTTTTGAGAAAGGAAACATGTTATGGAAACTAAGAATTTATGGAATGTATATAGCAATAGCCAGCTTTTGCGTTTAGAACAGTTGATTGAAGCCTATAAAGTTTATCTGGATAAAGGCAAGACAGAGAGAGAATGCATCAAAGAAGCTGTGGAAATGGCAAAAGGGGCAGGCTATAGAGACTTGAAAGATGTAATTGAGAGTGGGGAAACTTTAAAGACAGGTGACTGTGTATATGCTGTTTGCATGGATAAGACAATCGCACTTTTTCAAATCGGGAAGGAACCGATAGAAAATGGTATGAATATTTTAGGTGCACACGTGGATTCTCCGCGTATCGATTTAAAACAAAATCCATTATACGAATCGGGAGAATTCGGATATTTTGATACACACTATTATGGGGGTGTAAAAAAATATCAATGGGTAACATTGCCGTTAGCTATTCATGGTGTAGTCGTTAAAAAAGATGGTACGGTAGTAGATATTGTAATTGGAGAAGATGAGAAGGATCCGGTAGTTGTAATTACAGATTTGTTAATTCATCTTGCAGCAGAACAGTTGGAAACGAAAGCAGCAAAAGTAATTGAAGGTGAGAAATTAGATGTTCTAATTGGAAGTAAGCCATTGGCAGGTGAGGAAAAAGAGGCTGTAAAAGCAAATCTTCTAAAAATGTTAAAGGAACAATATGGTATTGAAGAAGAAGATTTTATCTCGGCAGAATTGGAAGTAGTGCCTGCGGGAAAAGCTCGTGACTGTGGCATCGACAGAAGTATGATTTTGGCATATGGACAGGATGACAGGGTGTGTGCGTATACCTCGCTTCAAGCAATGTTGGAGGCCAAAGATTTGCAAAAGACGGCTTGCTGCCTTCTGGTTGACAAGGAAGAAATCGGCAGCGTGGGAGCTACCGGTATGCAGTCCCTTTTCTTTGAAAATGTTGTTGCAGAACTTCTGGATAGAATGGGAGAATATTCAGAGTTGAAGCTAAGAAGAGTGCTGGCTAATTCTAGAATGCTTTCTTCTGATGTAAGTGCTGCATTTGACCCAATGTATGAAAATGTATTTGAGAAGAAAAATGCTGCCTATTTCGGGAAAGGTCTTGTATTTAATAAATATACAGGTAGCCGAGGCAAGAGTGGTTCCAATGACGCCAATCCTGAATATATTGCTCATTTGAGAAATATTTTATCAAGAAATAACGTTGCGTACCAAACCGCAGAACTCGGAAAAGTAGATATTGGCGGAGGGGGAACAATCGCCTATATTTTAGCCAAATATGGAATGGAGGTTATCGACAGCGGTGTGGCTGTTCTTAGCATGCATGCGCCATGGGAAGTGACAAGTAAAGCGGATGTATTTGAGGCATACAGAGGTTATAAGGCCTTTCTTAAGGAAGCGTAAATTTGATAAGTTTTTGACAATGGAAAGGTGTGGTAAAGATACATTTTACTACACCTTATTTTATTGCAGATTTGCTTCCGAATTATGGAAAATTCCTTGACGAATACTGGAAAAGCAGATAGAATAAAGGTGTGGCTGATAAGACAAGCTACATGACATTATGAATAACGTAAGAGATAGGGACGGCTTTGGAAGATGCGAAAGTCGTACTTTTCGTGCCTTACGTTAAGAAAATATTATTTAGGAGGTCGTAAAGACATGGCAAAATGGGTTTATATGTTCACCGAAGGTGACGCCAGCATGCGCAATACTCTTGGTGGTAAAGGTGCAAACCTTGCTGAGATGACAAAATTAGGTCTTCCAGTGCCACAAGGTTTCACAATTACAACAGACGCATGTACACAGTACTATGAAGATGGTCGTCAAATCAACGACGAAATCATGGCACAGATTAACGACGCAGTTGTTAAGATGGAAGAGATTACAGGTAAGAAATTTGGAGATTTAGAAAATCCATTACTTGTTTCTGTACGTTCAGGAGCAAGAGCATCTATGCCTGGTATGATGGATACTATTTTGAACCTCGGTTTAAATGAAGAAGTAGTAGAGGTAGTTGCTAAGAAAACAGGAAATGAAAGATGGGCTCGTGACTGCTACAGAAGATTTATTCAAATGTATTCTGACGTAGTTATGGAAGTAGGTAAAAAATACTTCGAAGAACTTATCGATAAGATGAAAGAAGAAAAAGGTGTTACACAGGATGTAGACCTTACAGCAGAAGACTTAAAAGAATTAGCTAACCAATTCAAAGCTGAATACAAAGCTAAAATCGGACAGGACTTCCCAAGTGATCCAAAGGAACAATTAATGGGAGCTGTAAAAGCAGTATTCCGTTCATGGGATAACCCACGTGCCAACGTATATCGTCGTGATAACGATATCCCATATTCTTGGGGAACAGCTGTTAACGTACAAGAAATGGCATTTGGTAACTGGTCAGATGAATCAGGTACAGGTGTTGCATTTACTCGTGACCCAGCTACAGGTGAAAAGAAACTTATGGGTGAATTCTTAATTAACGCTCAAGGTGAAGACGTTGTTGCCGGTGTTCGTACACCACAACCAATCGCTGAAATGAAAGACGTTATGCCAGAAGTTTACGAACAATTCACAAATGTTTGCAGCATTCTTGAAAACCACTACAGAGATATGCAAGACATGGAATTTACAATTCAAGACCGTAAATTATTCATGCTTCAAACACGTAATGGTAAGAGAACAGCTCAAGCTGCTCTTAAGATTGCATGTGATTTAGTTGACGAAGGAATGAGAACAGAAGAAGAAGCTGTTGCAATGATTGATCCTCGTAACTTAGATACATTATTACATCCACAATTTGATGCAAAAGCACTTAAAGCTGCTACTCCAATGGGTAAAGGTCTTGGAGCATCTCCAGGTGCTGCTTGTGGTAAAATCGTATTTACAGCTGACGATGCTGTTGCATGGGCTGAAAAAGGAGAAAAAGTTGTTCTTGTTCGTCTTGAAACATCACCTGAAGATATTATGGGTATGAAAGCTGCTCAAGGTATCTTAACAGTACGTGGTGGTATGACATCTCACGCTGCCGTAGTTGCACGTGGTATGGGTACATGTTGTGTATCTGGTTGTGGAGACATCAACATGGACGAAGAAAACAAGAAATTCACATTAGCTGGTAAGACATTTGTTGAAGGAGATGAAATCTCTATCGATGGTACAACAGGTAACATCTACGATGGAATTATCCCAACAGTTGATGCTCAAATCGCTGGTGAATTCGGAAGAATCATGGCTTGGGCTGACAAGTTCAGAAGATTAAAAGTTAGAACAAATGCTGATACTCCGGCAGATGCTAGAAAAGCTCGTGAACTCGGTGCAGAAGGTATTGGTCTTACACGTACAGAGCACATGTTCTTTGAAGAAGACAGAATCGGTGCTTTCCGTGAAATGATCTGTGCTGACACTGTAGAAGAAAGAGAAGCTGCACTTGCAAAACTTGAGCCAATGCAACAAGGTGACTTTGAAAAATTATATGAAGCTATGGAAGGATACGGAGTAACAATCAGATACTTAGATCCCCCTCTTCATGAGTTCGTTCCAACAG
>JAZQBW010000116.1:0-24312 GCA_045545895.1 Faecalimonas sp. | reverse complement strand
AGATATCCGCATGTGCCCATACTTCACTTCCGGTTGCATTGGCCCCAAGTTTTAGAGATTTTGTGCTATTTGTACTCAAAACTTCTTCGTTGTATTCCAAAGTGTCAACCGAAGGCACATTTGGCTCTGACGGTTTTTGATGATTTGCCTTAATCGCATCCTCGTCTTCATTTGCAACGCCTGTACCAAGTTTCTTCGTCGGTCCTTCAATCTCCTCTCCGTCTATAACAGCTTTCACTGTTACATACATAGGAAGCGTTACGTCATGAACAACTTTCGTTGCAATATAGTCCGCTTTATAATCAGATGCTTTCACGGTATTACCATCTTTGTCGGTTAAAGAGGTGTACGCATCCGTTGTGGAAACCACGCTACCGTTTCCAAGATAAAATCGAATTTCATCAATTTCATCCACATATTGCTCACTTACTGTAGAAATTAGACGTAACGTACTGTCGTCATTTTTCTTGGTTTCATAAGCAATGTCTAGCATATCGACAATCTCTGCCTTACTCTCATCCGAAACGGCCGCCTCAGCTGAAAGTGTTGTTCCGAAACTGCAGAAAACCATTACCAATGCCAGAAACAAGCTTAAAAACCTTTTCTGCTTTCTCATAAAGTCCCACCTTTCCTTTTTTATTCGTTAAAATTCATCTAAAACCTTCATTGCTTCTTCTGGCTTGTTGTACATATCTTCTACCAACTGAAGTAACTCTGAACGTACCTTTCGGAACTCTTCACTGTCGGTTTTTGCAACAACGCCATCAAAAATGCGGGAATAATAATGATTTAAAATTTTCTCACTGTCATATTGTTTGTTATGCTCTTTGTTGAGAACTTCCATCTGGTTCTCAAACATCCATAATAATTCGTAATCTTCATTTGCTTCTCGAGTCGACTCTAGACGTAAGGTGGAAATCGGTGTATCTAAGCCATATCGAGTACCAGGATAAATCAATTGTCCATCACCATTGCGACTTTCGAATGTATTTGGATCCTCCCAAACGTTGCGAGTTACATAGGAGCCGCCCACAAAACTTTCACATTTTCTGTAGAAGTTTGCACACCAATACAGATAACCAGATACATCATTTGCTTTTTGCATCCAAGTGATTGCTCTTGTGGAAATCAAGTTGTCATCTAAGAAGAAAGATGTATATGGATTTCCCGGATCTGAGCAGTGGTACCACCAGAGTGATTCCTTATTGCTTCTTGTAGATTCTTCGGCACGCTTATGAAGTTCCTTGGATACACTTTCCACACCAAACTCACTCACATAGGTACACCAAGTCTGAATTCCGCCGGTCTCCTCATCACCAGCAAACGTCTCATCATAATTAACGACTGACACAACGTTTTTCAAGGCAGTAAGGCTTTCGCTTAACTCTGGATAATCCGCCAAAAGAGGCTTAACAGCATTCTTGGCTTCGGTGACAATTCTGTCACAAGCCTTAATCTGCGGAGCCTGTATCACGTTCGGCTCATCTACAATTTTCCAAGCATATACATATGCCTTTTGTAGCAAATCTGTTTCATGGTCACCGCTATTCCACAACTCAATATTCTTCTGAATGACAGCTGTAAGTACATCAATTAAATGTTCTTTGTCGATCACAGTCATTCCATCCACCTCTGCTGCTTTATATGGCAGATAGTAACCGGAAACAATCTTGTTTTGCGCAAACGGAACAATGTACTCTGCAAATTCTTCCGGAGTACTGTATTGATCCTCCGGAACTGTTTGTGGCGTTACACGTTTGTTTGCCATAAACCAATAATAGTTTTCGGATATGTTCTCAGGTGTTTCTACACCTTCACCATAAGAAATGTAGTCATACCACAATCCAAATGAACTTGTAGTATGCATCTCTTCTGGAATTGTCATATTATACACTGTTAAAGTGAGAGGTATTTCACAGTTCTGTTCATCCACGGTCAATGAAACAGTTGCCTCATATTCTCCTGCTGCCGCATCGCTCGGAATATTAACATTAAACCATATTCCTTGGTTATCGCCGGCTGAGATGATATTCTCTTTTCGCTTTTCAAAGCGATCAATTGGAACTAACGCATCCGGATACCAACCAACATACATGTAAGTTGTTTTTGGCATCTTCATTGAGGACGCTTTGGTCTCTATGTAACGCTCTGCGAACACTTCAATATGTTCGGCAGAGATAACAGCACCATCTGAAGTAGTCAAGTCAGAAACCTCTACATGATAAGAAGCCACGTCGTTTTTCGGGGTTACCATTAGCTGTATTGACTCGGTTTCGCCTTTCATTCCTTCCATAGAAAGAGAGAGCTTTGCGTCTTCCGGAATTGGATCCTCTCTCATAACATTTTGAGTATTTAAGGCACTCCATAGTTCCACATCTTTCATTTGAACCTTATTGTCTTTCGAGCACCCTGTCATACACATAGGTATCAACATACTAATCGTCAAAATACTTGCTAAAAATCTATTCTTTCTCATTGTTTTCCTCACTTCGCGCCAATATTACTCAATACCATGGACCATGCTGAATCACTCCAGAATTTGATATCTGCATCAAAGATTTCCTGAGCTGTTTTTGGATTTTTCTCATTGAATAATATTTCAAACTGGTTTGCGGCAGTTGCGTTAAGCATGTTTACACCACCATAAATTGATAAATTAAAGTTTTGTGCATTTGGCAATACAGTAGCCGGGAAATTCTTATCATTATAGAAATCCGTACGCATCTTTGCAGTTCCGGATAAGCTCTTATACAATTCCGGACTTACCTCTTGCATGTCGTACTTGTAGAACATACCTGAACCACAAGTTTCTTGCGCATAGATTTCATTTGCCTTATCTGTTGCAAGGAAACGTAGGAAGTCTTTTGCAACTTCAATAGAACCACTGTATGAAGGAATCACTGCATTGTGTAGATTACCTACAGAATATAGAACCTGACGGGCAGCTGCCACGGTCTGGAAATCTTCTTCCGATACTCCTGCGTAACTCTTTTCTCCGTTATCAATTACTTTTACTACTGCTGCAAGTGTTGCATCATCTGGAATTGTTGTTGTTTTGTTAATGATAGAGCTGATAACAGGTGTTTTCATCATGCGGATATCATAATCATACCCTTCACCCTTAAGACCTTCTTTGATATCATTCATTTCACGATCAAACCAATCTCCATTTGCCATGAACACACCTTGACCCATTAGGAAGTTTGTCTGTGCGTCAATAAATGCAGTCGCATTAGCACCCTCGTAAAGGTTCTTATTGGCAGAACCCAGAACTTTCTCCAAAACTTGAAGAGATTCTAATCTACCCTGTTGTTTGAAAATGTCAACGGAATACTCGCCGTTAACTTTTCCTTCCCAAAAGCTCATATAGTTATCGTATCCTTCGTATTGAGCCCACCAGATTGGATATAAGTGTTCCCAATAACAAGCACTACTATTTTCACAAGATTGCATAATAGAATAGCCTTCTTTTGCAGTAATTTCTTTCATAACTGCAAGTAATTCATCTGTGGTAACAGGCACTTCGCCATACCCTTTCAATTTGTCAGCATTATAAAGAATTCCGTTGAATCCACCAGCCCATGGAACTGCATAATAAGCGGTTTCGCCGCTAATATCTGTATAGGCATTTGCCACGATTGCGCTTTCAAGCATTTTTTCCTTAACCAGAACCTCTTCGCCCGGAACTTCCGAATCATATACATCAGAAATATCAAGCAATAATGTATTACGATTGGAATCACGCTTGCTGTATACCGTCTGCAAGTTAATACCAAAAAGTAAATCATATGGGTTTGCATTTGCACCTGCGGTAATCTTACCTTCCGCATAAGAACTTTCCGCATTTGTATCAATGTTGATTGATAAATCCGGATATTTTTCTTGAACCCAATCTTGTGCTTTAAATTCTTCACTTACCTTGTTGAGCCACTCGGTTCCATAACCCGCATCTAAAATATAGATGTCAAGCTGTGTAGCCGATGCTTCCTCTTTCTTGCCACAGCCTGCCAGTGACAGTGTGGACAACAACATACATACAACCAATGCCATGCTTAAAAATTTTTTCATAAGAAAACCTCCCTTAATTAAATGAAACTTGTTGATAAATATTTTCAGCCATGATATATGGCAGTGAAACTAACCTTTCATACCGCCAACCGTCATATTCTTCATAATCTTTTCTGAGAATAGTGAGAATATAATCAGCACCGGCACCATGGATAGAAACAGCGCTGCGAAGTAAACTGGCATATTTCCTCGTGTCATTTGTCTTTCTATGTAATAGAGTCCGGAAGCAATTGTAGGCCAATGCGGCAAATATAAAACGATGGAGCTATAATCATTCCAACAATTAATTGCAGCAATAATGCTGAGTGTGCCAATCGGTGCAGATGCCATAGGCAGCATTACTTTAAAAAATGCTGTAAAATGTCCGCCTCCGTCCATAAATACCGCCTCTGCGTAACTCCATGGCATACTCTTGAAAAACGAATACATAATCAAGAAGTTAAAGCCAAATCCACCGGCACACGATAAAATCGGTTGCAAAGGAGTATCATAAATTCCCAAATCAGCAGAAAGTTTAAAACTAGCGCCTAGCGTTCCGACTATTGGAATTGTCATGGAAAATATTGCAATGCCGTATAAAAGATTTTTTAGTTTAAACTCATATTTGGATAAACAATATCCGGTACATGCGCTGAAAAATACACCCTCTACGGTAACAACAAGTGTGTACCACACACTGTTGAACAACATATCAAATAAGCCTTTTCCGTCATATTCCAATTCTCGAAATGCATCAATATAATTAGTAAACAGTAATTTGTCCGGCCAGCCGAATGCCTGCCCCAACGCACTATCCATTCTATATTCCAGACCGCCTTTCAAAGAAGAAATAAATAGCCAGATGAATGGGGCAACCATCGTAATGGTATACAGCGCGAACAGTATAAATGCGACCACAAAAATAATTTTTTCTTTCCCCGAACGCTTGAATAAAAGCGTTGATATATCACTATCACGTTTTCTCATTTTAATCCCCCCTTAATACTCTACTTCTTCAAATCGACTCATAAACTTTCTTACAGAAAGAATTACCGGTATTGCAACTGCAGTGAAGCAAAGACCTGCGGCAGAAACCAAATTATACATGCCGCCACCGCCAAAGCCATCACCATTGATTTTGTTATAAATCCAGTAGGAAACTGTGGTCGTTTCATGAGTACCGTTGACAAGTAAAAGAATCGGTCCACTAGCAGTAAATAAACTTGTCATCTGTAGTACAATAGCAGTTGTAATGGTTGGCCAGATAAGAGGTAATATAATACGCGTTAGCTCATGGAATGGGTCTACCCCATCTAGCCTTGCAGATTCTATGACTTCAACAGGAATACGCGACATTGCACCACTGAATATCAACATATTTCCACCAAATCCAACCAAAAACGTATACACAAGAATGGTCCATGTAGCCGTTGACGCCTGCCCTAAAAGACCAGCCTGTGGGAAATCAATCCCAAGGTTCTTAGCAAGTACTCCCAAAGGTCCGTCCGGATTAATCACCTGTTTAAACACAGTGGTTAAAACAACCGGCGGAAGAATACATGGTAAGTAAAAAATAATGCGGAAAAATTTAAATCCACGAATCCTTTTATATAGGAAGTAACTGATTACCAAAGCAGACGGAATATTTAATAGCATCCCCTCCAAGAAATATAGAGCAGTATTTCTAACTGCAATGTTCATTTCATTTCCGGGGCGAGTTAAACTTTGAAAAAATTGAACAAAGTTTTCTAATGAAAATGAACCGTCAGAAGCTTTTTGGAACGCTAAAAAGATAGAATTCACATTCACATAAAGCCAAAAAACCAACCAGTTTATAACTGGAATTGCTAACATAGCTACTAAAAAAATAGTTTGATTCTTGCGGATTGCCGCACTATGTATATGTTCTTTCTTGTTTGTTTTCTTGATTATTGCCATTTCCCAACTCTTCCCTTCGTAATAATTAGTAATACACACAAAAATTCCATAATATGCTTTATGTTTTTGTCTATATTGTATAATTATATAAATGATATCTCTTGTGTTTTTTTATGAATTGTTTGTGATTTTTAATTATCGAATGACAAAAAAGGGAAAAATTGGAAAAGCAATAAAAAAAAGAACCGTCACCGGTTCTTTTTTATTTCAAAATTCTTATTC
This sequence comes from Faecalimonas sp., assembly GCA_045545895.1. GTDB lineage: Bacteria > Bacillota > Clostridia > Lachnospirales > Lachnospiraceae > Faecalimonas. The sequence goes on along the minus strand of JAZQBW010000116.1, from coordinate 18,105 downwards.
TTCTTCGATTGCTTCTACTGGACATTGAGCTGCACATGCGCCACATTCTACACATGTATCTTGGTCGATAACGTATTTGTCATCTCCTTCTGAAATAGCCTCTACTGGACATTGAGCTGCACATGCGCCACAGCTTACACAAGCGTCTGTAATTACGTATGCCATAATATGTATCCTCCTTTTCACATTCGTCAGACCACATTATCTGACCTTTTTCTTATTCTAATACAAATTCGAAAAATATACAAGCCATTTTCATGTTTTGAATTGGATACATCATTTTTTTGCATTTTTATATGCGCTCAGAATAATACTTTTTGCCGCGACCGCTTCCTGCTTTGTCGCTTCTCTTGTATCTTTCAATGGGTATTCCATATTGAGGTTCTCATATTTCACTTTACCCATGGAGTGATATGGAAGCACATCTAAAGCTTTTACATTGTCTAGCGTCGCCATAAATTCTCCCAATCTTTCCAAGTAATCCTTATATAAGGTAATGCCTGGTACAACCACATGGCGAATCCAGATTGGAATCTTCTTTTCATCCAGATACCTTGCAAATGCCAAAATCCTTTCATTAGAGTGTGCTGTCAATTCTTTATGCTTCTCATCATCTATATGCTTAATATCCAACATGACTAAATCCGTCAATTCCATGAGTCTGTCTATCTTCGCCATCACATCTTTACTTTTCGGTTGGAACATAATTCCAGAAGTGTCAATACAGGTATGAATGCCGTCTTTTTTTAATTTTGCAAACAATTCTATCAAAAAGTCCATCTGCATCATCGGCTCACCACCGGTTACCGTAACACCACCATGTTTATAAAACGCAAGATTGCTATAAAATTTTAACAAAGCTTCCTCTACCGTCATTTCTTCGCCAATTCCCGGTTCCCATGTGTCTGGATTATGGCAATATTGACACCGCATTGGGCAGCCCTGTAAGAAGATTACATATCTAAGTCCCGGACCGTCTACTGTTCCACAAGTCTCTATTGAATGAATATGTCCTTTTATCATGCCCCATTCTCCTTTCTTTGGCAAATCCACAATTATTTTACCACTAATATAAGGTAAATGAAAGAATACTTAATATTATTTTGCTCAAAAAACGGGCACCATATGCCCGTTTTTTCTACACAATCCCATTTAATTCCTGATATAACCTCTTAGCATAACTATCCGTCATTCCGCAAATATAATCCGTCACCAGAAGGAGTCTCAGGTAAAGCTTTTCTTCGTCACTCTTTCCTTCTGCCTGATAGTGATATGCACTCTTATAATTTCCGGAGACGAAGGACAGCATACGTTTATCAATCTCACTTAACTTCACGTCTGTATCATAGTAAATCACAGCATTTACAAGTTTCGTCATCAAGAAATCCAAGATAACTGATTCCGCCACTTCCATTTTGTATATATCCGGAGTAATAAACACTTCCCGATATGCCAAATCTCCTAAGAGATGCATCAAATCTTCAGCATAGGTACCATGGAAAATATCGTATTTGTAAGTCCCGTCCATGATTGCTTCATAATTAGATGTAAAACCATAGGTTGCACAACTAATTAAAAATCCTTGAACCTGCACAATCCAGTTTTTCACTGCATATTCTTCCGGATTCTTTACTCCACGCTTGATGCCACTCTGATATTTTCTTTCTAATTTATCCAGTGGTGCAAAGGTATCTTCCGGATTCTTTTCTTGAAGCCTACCAAGCTCTTCTCTTAACTTATGATAGGAAATAAATCCTTTCACAAATGCATCTTCAATATCTGCAGTCTTGTATGCAATATCATCTGCTGCCTCTAAAATATAGGTGAGTGGATGTCGTCTCCCTTGGGTACCGGTGGCTTTTGCAACCGCCTCATACAGCTTCTGGTCCGCGTAATAATACCCCATCTTTTTATCTTTAATATTTCCGGTGGTCTTATCTATTTTCGTAGATGGCACCGGATACTTCACGATTGTATTTAAAAGTGCATAGGTCAGATTCATTCCATTTTCATCTACCAGATAATGAAGTTTTGTAATCAAACGAAAGGCTTGGGCATTTCCTTCAAAGTTGTAAAAGTCTTCTTTCATTTGAGGACTCAAAATGGATTCCACTGATTGTCCTTTAAAATCAATAGCCCCAAGATTGTTCTTAAACCAATCTCGAATGACACATTCACCAAAATGCCCAAAAGGTGGATTTCCAATATCATGAAGGAGCCCTGCACATTGAAGGATGTTGCAGATATCCTCCTTATACTGTGGTATAAAATCCTCATCTTTCTTGTAGGCTAAGATGTATTCTCCGATATTTTGTCCCAGAGACTTACCAAAAGAAGACACCTCCAGTGAATGGGTCAGTCTTGTTCGAATAAAATCGCTCTTATCTAATGGAAACACCTGTGTCTTATCCTGCAATCTTCGGAAGGAAGCGCTTCCTATGATGCGGTGATAATCTTTCTCGAACTCACTTCGTAAATCTGCAGAATGAGAATTCCCAGAAGAATATTCTCTATTTCGTTTTGTTGATAATAATTGTTGCCATTTCATAGTCGTTTTCCCTAATCCAGATAAATCGGTGGCTGATAGTCTTTCCCCAGCAATGCTTTCTTTCGTTCCTGATATCCAAGAAATGCCCATTCCGTCATATCTGTCCATTTGTGTTGTTCTTGATCATATACCTGTACATATCCAATTCGTTTTGGATGCATACGTACACTGTTTGACTTGTATTCTTTACCCGTGTATGGATTAATATCACCCACGATTTCCGGGTCTTCTAAAGCAGGTTTTTTCTCAGTTTCCGGCTTTTGGGCTTCTAAACCATCCTTCTTACTGAAAAATCCTCTTACTCCTTTTCTCAGAAGCTCACGTTCCTTCAGCTCTGACTCTGTACTTTCCTTTGAAGAAGAAATTTGAGTCTGCTCCGGATTAGCTGACTCTACGGTGTCTTCAACCTCATCCATAATACTAAGTTGGAACTTGCATCCAAGAATTTCCGCAATCAAACGCATGTCCTGCTCTTGAAAATTGTCCCTTCCCAGGCGCTGTGTCATATTTTGTCTGGACATTGGCTTTCCTGTATGCTGCTCCATCAATTCTGCCAACTGTTTAATGGTCATTCCTTTTCTGCTTAGAATGATTTTCACTTGTTCTCCAAATGTCAAATTCACCATCGTAGTTCCTCCTTTTTACTCTTCCGTTCCTTCCAATATCAACTGTTTTAGTAATACTCCTCTAGATATTCTTCCAATGTTAAACCTGATTCCATAATCCTTGCAGCATGCTCTACTCCTACGTAGCGATAATGCCAAGGTTCGTAAATGATACCTGTGATATCCGTCTTTTCCGGAGGATATCTCAATATAAATCCGTATTTGTGACAATTTTCTTTCAGCCACTTAGCTTCCTTTGTATCTTCCTGCCCCTTGTCCAACTCCGTATACTGATTGGAAATCAAGTCCAGCGCCAACCCCAGCGCATGCTCACTTGTCCCTGGCTCAGCAACGCTCAAACGATTATCTGCAAATGCATCCCAATAACTCATTCCTTGGTTTAAACGATCTTTTAAGGAATCATTAAACACCTGCTCCTGCCGTTCCACTGACCGATAGGCGGAACAAATAACTATCTGCATTCCCGCCTTTTTTGCATCTTTTAGCATCTTCTTTGCCGCATCAGCAATTCTGGAATCCACGCTATAATCCGGCTCCAGTTCTGTCAACTCCGGAACATATCCCTCTTCCATGGGATTCTTATTATTTACCAGTACCAAATACCAAGGCAATTTGGTCTCTTCTTCATTCAAGGCCTCATCCAATTCCTCTTGAAGATCCTCCACCTTGCTTTGTCCTTCTTCCTTTAATTCCTTGGTAACCCTTGTAAGCTCTTCATCTGCCTTTTGTTTCTCAATGGAACCACTGATTTTTCCTCCCAAAAAGGTTCCCACGAGAAATGTGGCAGTTGCAACGATAATCAGCCTTTTTGTCTCTCTTTTCATCGTGGCAATCACTCTTCGTATTCTTTTTCCCATTCGCATTAATATTCTTCGAAAACTCATTTATTCTCCCTCTTGTACACCTATAACTTTAAATATGGAATGTCCTCTGAAAATTCTCCTACACTGGAGCACACTGCAATCTTATAAGGAAACCCTAGAAGGGTGTACTCCCTAAAAAAATACTCCCCTGCAAATTCCATGGGTTGCCTTTTCAAATAGGGCTTGTCCTCCCGAGAAAACCCAATTTCAAATTGATCCATTCCAAGCCCCATTCCCAGTCTGGTGGCTTTCATAAAACTTTCCTTTAACACCCACAAACGGTAAAACATGTGCCGTTTCGCCTCTTGGGACTCTAGCCCATTGATAAGTTCATACTCTCCCCGGCAAAAAAAACGTTCTGCCACACGTGGCTTCCCATCCCGAATCCTTTCCAAGTCACACCCCAATTGATGGTTTCCGTCACTGCAGTCATCCACGGAACAAAGCACACAATTTCCCGAATGAGATAAATTGAACAAAGATTCTTCTGACAGACCATATTGCTTCTGCATCTGTTGATACAAACACCATGCACCAATGCTCAGCGCCTTATCTTCCCGCCTCATAAGCCTGTCCGCCTTCTCCTGCCGATGAGCAGGAACCATATGGTAATATTTTCTATATGTTTCCTCTTCCCAAAGAGCCGAAACATCTGCCAACCATGTATAAATCATAAATCCTATTCCCTCATCAACTTCGTCCTAAATTTCCCCCATATCACACCTTGAAAATAAATATATACTCTATCATACACAAATAAACCAATCTGACCTACCAGCCAGAACACCGCCAAAAGTATGCCCTCCACTTTTTTTACAAAAAGTAATTCCTGGAAAAACAACAATGTCGGTAGGTAAATACAATTGAACATTACATATTTTCCTATCCAAAGGGTATGGGTTGGATTTTTCATATCTGCTTTTGCTGCAATCTTATTCCATAAACATTCGCTACATAGAAGATAGAGCCCCATTCCTGCAAATGTAAGGCAATAAAATTTATTTGGCGCTACCAATACATTGACCAGAGTGCTTGCAATCAAAAATCCCATGCCGAACCGAGTGCCCCATTCACGGATTGCAATTCCAACACAAAAAGAGGCTGCTGCAATCAGAAACAAGCTGTTAGTTTCAATCACAGAACTCAATACAAGCATCACCGCCGAAAATGCAACTAGCAGACCGGAGATTGCTATCTTTTTCCCGCTTACATGCATGAGCACAGATCGCCTCCCATACATTCACACAGCGTATCTGCACACCAAAGATCGCAACATAGGTTACCGGTACCGTAGGATTGACGGCCATACCCATAACCGGTGGTCTGGTAATGCTGTCCTCTAAACTGCATCTGGTTAGCATAATTTACATATTCCATATTGTTTGGCTCCATGGCCGCCGCCTGCTTTGCATGATCCACAGCCACAAGATTGTTCCCAATTCCCATATTCGCAATAGAACTATAGTAATACCACATTGCACTACGATTTGGAATGTTAGAAAGCACATTGAGCGCTTCGCGAAATCTTCTGGCATTGATATAGTTACGGGCCGCCTGAAGTTCAACCGTCTCCTGATTGCTGCCTGCAGAAGAATAACCTTGACCCTGACCAGCTGACTGATAAGAATATCCGCCTTCGCGCTGCTTCATAATCTGATCATATGCTTCCTGCACTTCTTTAAATTTTTCTTCTGCAAGGTCTGCTAATGGATTATTTGCATAGGAATCCGGATGATACTTTCTACTCAATTCGCGGTATGCTTTTTTCACTTCGTCATTGCTTGCATTTGGAGATACTCCCAGTACCTCATAAGGATTTGCTATCATTTTCTTCTTCCCCTGTTCGTTTTTTATCGTATCTGCTCCATACACCTGCGTACAGAATATTTCTTAAAATCTCCACATCCTCCACGCATGGAAGCCGTTCAAATTGACTGGTACACTCTGCTAAAACATAATTCATCATGTCCTTGCATTTGTCGTCAAAATCCGGCTGTCCATACAAAATAATCAGAGCATTGTAATTGCCTTGTTCCATATCTTTTTCTACATCATCGTAAGCATCCATAATGTAGATGAATTTTCCTAAGTAAAATCCCATTCTACGAAGGGTCTTTTCCCATACATCCTGCTTATATACGAAAAGTTCACTCATGAGCTCCCCAAAATATCTGGCTGTAATGTCAATATTTTCTTCCCCACGCTTCTCGCACTGTGCCAAAAGATGCATGCACTTTCGAATCACGCGGCACTTTTCCGGATACTTTTCTTCCAATTCCAAATAGGTCCCTCGAAGGGCCCGAAGACCAACCAGGCTCTTCTTACTCTTTTCATCCTTCCAGTCATCCAACAATTTATGATAGGTAAGCACAATATTCATGTCGGCTGCATACTCCGTGATTTCATTATAAAGCATCTTTTGCTTCTTCACCGGATGCACCACACAACGTTTCTCCTCTACCTTGGACTCACTCTCATAAAGTGATGTAAGAAGAATCACAAGAAAAGTCATATCATAAGTAAGTGTCACTTGCCCCAGAAACCCATATTTTTCACGAAGAACCTTGCAAAGTCCGCAGTAATAGGCTTTGTATTTATGAAATTCTCTCATTTTCAGCTCCGGTTTGTGAGCCACAACATATCCAAACATGCCATTCCCTCTTTAATATCCTTTTACGTCATCTGCGCCGGATAATAATGCAATCAATCGGCTGGTCCCTAGCCTGTCAGCTCCCAGCTCAATGAATTTTTCTCCATCTGCCACAGAACTGATCCCCCCTGCCGCTTTCACCTTTACATGGGTTCCCACATGTTTCCGCATAAGAGCAACATCCTCAAAGGTTGCTCCACCTGTGGAAAATCCGGTAGAAGTCTTAATATAATCTGCGCCAGACTCCGTTACCACCTGGCACATCCTGACTTTCTCATCTTCTGATAGAAGACAAGTCTCAATAATCACTTTCAGAAGCCTTCCCTGGCAGGCTTCTTTTATTGCTTTGATTTCCTCAAGCACCTTATCATAATCCCCAGCCTTCACATCGCCTATATTAATCACCATATCGATTTCATCAGCGCCATTTTGCACAGCATCTTTTGTTTCAAACACCTTGGATGCTGTGGTCATATTTCCATTTGGAAAACCGATTACCGTACACACTGCCACCTTATCTTTCACGTATTCTTTTGCCCGCTTCACAAAGCATGGTGGAATACATACAGATGCGGTCTGATATTCCATGCCGTCATCACAAATCTTTTTGATTTGTTCCCATGTGGCTGTCTGCTTTAAAAGTGTGTGGTCTAATCTTTTTAAAATTTCTCGTTTATCCATAATTGCTTCTCCATTCTATCTACAAATATTGTAAAAGGGACTCCCCTATACATTCCTCCGGCATCTCCACGCCAAAATTGTGGGCAATGGTTGCTCCAATCACAGCAAAGGTATCCTGCTCCGGTAAGAGTCCCCCCTCCTTCATAGATGGAGACCATGCAATAAATGGCACCTTTTCTCTGGTGTGGTCTGTTCCCGTGTAAGTAGGATCATTCCCGTGGTCAGCTGTCAAAATCAGCAAATCGTCCTCCTTTAGTAACGGAAGTAACTCACCCAATTTTTCATCAAACTTCTCAATTTCCTTGGCATAACCTTCCACATCTCTTCTGTGTCCCCATAATGCATCAAAATCCACCAGATTAGTAAAGCAAAGGCCCGTAAAATCCCTTTTTGCTAATTCAATAGTCTGCTCCATGCCATGGACAGATGACTTAGACTTATGAGACTCAGTAAGTCCTTCCCCTGCGAAAATATCGTAAATCTTTCCTACGGAGATTACATCATATCCGGTTTCCTTAAGCACATCCAGAACTGTCTTGCCACTTGGTTTCAGTGCATAATCATGACGGTTGGCTGTTCTCTGAAACTCACCCTTTTTCTTTCCAACATAGGGTCTTGCAATCACACGTCCAACCTTCCACTCATCCTTCATAGTCAGTTCCCTTGCAATCTCGCAGTAGCGATACAAGGTATCAAGTCCCATGGTTTCCTCGTTTCCACAAATCTGCATCACCGAATCCGCCGAAGTATAGACAATCAAATGACCCTTTTCCACTTCTTCCTCGGCAAGTTCCTCCAAAATCTCAGTTCCGGAAGCACTCTTATTGCCGATAATAGTTCTTCCTGTAAGCCTTGACAACTCATCAATCAGCTCTTTCGGAAACCCAGTGTCTGTAAAGGTCTGGAATGGCTTGGTAATATAAAGCCCCATCATTTCCCAATGACCCGTCATGGTATCCTTTCCCAGACTCTTCTCATTCAGCTTCGCATATTTGCCCAGCGGTTCTTCCACCGGCTCTATATTTTTCAATTCACACAGATTCCCAATCCCTAATTTTCTAAGATTTGGAATCTGAAATTCTTTTGTACATTCTGCTATATGTCCTAATGTATTTACTCCCTCATCTCCGTACTTCGAAGAATCCTTCATCTCGCCAATCCCCAAGGAATCTAGTACAATGGTAAATATCCTTTGATACTTCTGCATAAATGCTCCCCTTCCTTGTACGTTGTACACAATTTCGTTTACATTTTAACATATAGATTTATGATAGGCAAATCGAAGTTGATGTGTTAAACTAATTTTATAAAAAATTAAGGAACAGGATAGAAATATGTTAGATAAAAGCATAGAATCATACCAATACAAAACCGAACTTCATCTGCACACTTCCCCAGCCAGTGGCTGTAGCGAGGTTGCGCCGGAAGTGGCCGTTAAATTATATGCTGATCTTGGCTATCACAGCGTGGTAGTCTGCAATCACTTTTTTCCCGGAATGCGCTTTTATGATGATAAAGAAGCATGTCTCAAGGAATATTTTGCTGACTATGAACGCGCAGTAGTAGCTGGAGAAAAGTATGGCGTGAATGTGATTCTGGGCTGCGAGATTCGCTTTACAGAAAATGAAAATGATTATCTTCTTTTTGGAATTGATGAAAACTTCATCAAAGAAGCCTATGACTATCTGGATATGGGCATTGAAGCGTTTTCAAAACACTTCCGAAGAAAAGACCGCCTATTGATTCAGGCTCACCCTTTCCGCAACGGAATGACAGCGGTAGCACCAGACCATCTAGATGGAATAGAAGCCTTCAATATGCATCCGAATCACAATTCACGGGTAGCGCTTGCCGCCAAATACGCGAGAGAACATGGCCTCATTCCAACGGTTGGTTCCGATTTTCATCACATTGGACATGAAGGGGTATCTGCTCTGCTTACAAAGACCGAAATAAAAACTTCTGGGGATATTGTGGATGTCCTTCGAAACCGCGATTATTTATTTGAAATTGGTGGAAATGTGCTGCTGATTTAATTCTATTCATCCATTGAATTCTTCGGCAGAATTGCCTTGAAAATCGATGCGCAAAAACGCATTTGAAAATGTTTATGTTTTATTAAGATAATGATTCTTTTTCATCTAATATATCCAGCATTTGCCTAGCTGTAACAATATATGTACGTCTAGGAAAATGTTTTAAATTTCCCGTTACCAGATATGCATCGTCAACCCTTTTCTCCATTACCACTTCGTAAAAGGGCAAATCTTTCATATCTGGTAACTCCACCCCTGTTGGTGTGGGATCCACGGAGGCTCCGAATTTAATAATCGCTTCTAGTACATGCCTTATCCGTTCCTGTGCAAATCCGAATTTTTCTCGTTTTAGTACCGTCCAATACTCCTGCATAATCTTGTCACTATACACAGGAACAAAACCACCTTCTGTCAATCTATCTAGTAACTGCACTGTAGCACTATCATGTTGATGTGACAATAATGCAGAAACTAACACGTTTGTATCTACTACTACATAGCATTTCATTGCAATTCCTCCATTTCTAATCTTGCCAACCGTATCTCCTCATTAATCTCATCCAGAGTCATACCCTGAAGCCCATTTTTTCTTGCTTCTTCCCTCAACTGATAAAATGCTTCTCTAGCTCTTTCGCGAGTAATTTCCTCATCTGGCGATGTAATTTCAAAAGGGATTCTTCTCTCACGTACTACTTTCTTTGCAAATATCGTAAAAATTGTCGATGTTGACATCCCAAACTCTTCACAAAGTTTATCTAACTGCTTTTTTAATTCTGCATCCATACGAATACTAAATGTTGCTTGTGCCATAATAAGCACCTCCTTCTTCTTTATATCGCTATTATATGCAATAATTATCTGTTTTTCAATGAAATTTATTCATTCTTATTTAATTTGTAATAATTTGTGCGTTTTAACACAATCATAAGCCCCCTCCTCTCTCTATTCATTTGTTCATCAATTGAATTCTTCGGCAGAATCGCCTTGAAAATCAGATTATAAATTAGAAATATATCTGCGTTTTGATGTAGACCCATTGTAGCACACCGGATAATGGCTAACAATCCTATATTTGTGGATAACCCATACAAAAATGTGCATATAATGTGGAAAAGGTGTGGACAACTTTAAGAATTATCCACACCCATACGATTCCGCTATCTTTTTGTCCTATTTTTCTTGTTGCTTCTCTTTTTTTGTGCTATATTATAGGTAATTATAGAGAAAGAGAGTGTGTCTCCATGAGTACCAGAGAAGTCTACGAAAAAAAGGTCTTTGACATTGATTTTCCAGTGCAAATTACATATGAACAACGGAATGAAGAGGGACTCTACTTTTGGCCGCATTGGCATGAGGAAATCGAGTTTAACTACGTAACAGAAGGCTCTGCTAAAGTCGTTCTGGAACAACAGGAATATCTGCTCCAGAAAGGCTCCATGATTATTGTAAATACCAATGAACTTCACAGTGGTTACTGTGAATCAACACCATACAAGTGTATCGTAGTTTCATTTAAACCACAGGATTTAATAGAGAAGATTGCATCGATGAATATCATTTTCAAACCTATGGTCGTGAATGACCCACAAGTTGATTTTTATATGGAACAGATTTTCCGAGAATGCGAAGAAAAAAAATTAGCTTATGAGGATAATTGCAAAGCACTTCTCACACAGTTGCTTATCTATCTTAGCCGCAATTATATGTCGGAAACACAATCTGATAAGATTAGTAAAACAAGGAAGAATAACCTTACACGATTGAATCAGGTTCTCTGTTATATTGAAGAACATTTTGGTGAACGTATCAGCAATAAAGAATTAGCCGATATGATTTACCTAAGTGAGGATCGCTTTGGGCATCTCTTCCGGAAAAATATAGGTGTGTCACCACAGCAGTATATCAGCCAGCTTCGAATTGAAAAGGCACGGCAACTAATTCAGGCAAATGAACATACCATTACAGAAATTGCCCGCATGGTTGGTTTCCAGGATTATAATCATTTTGGAAGGCAATTCCGGCGATTTTACGGCTGCACGCCACGGGAACTTCAGAGGCAAGGGATTGTGACGAAGAAAAAGTAAGTTAATAAGGTGTGGACTCACAACGAATCCACACCTTCTAAAATTTTATAGAGATAGAATATCCTTTACCATATATCCAACCAATTTCCATCTGGTCCAAATGGTATCTGTTTTGTTTATTTGCTTATCACAATTTAAATCTGCTGCATATTCATATGCAAAATCTGCATCTGCGATACCTTCTTCTATCTTCTTATAGCGAACCAAATCCTGTGAAGTCAAAGCAACACTTCTATCCGCATCACCCACTAGAGAATCAAGCACGATCAGAACTGCCTGTCCTGGTGCAAGTGTATATTCGCAACTTTCTCCTACATGTTCCACTTCTCCTGAAGCATCTATGGTACGATATCTATAATCATCAGTAAATGAAACGGTCACCTTTTGTCCTGCTGTTGTCACAGTATCATAATTCACAACATATAACGCCACCTTGCCGCGATAATTAAATACACCGGTAAGCACTCCGTAGTCAGTTGTACCTGTAATACTTTCAATACATTTCACTTTATTATCATATAAAATATCATCATATGTAATAGTTGCATTCAGCTGACGATTAGTTGTTGCACCCAAACTTCCTGTTTGCACCACAATGTCTGTTGTATTGTCTGTCGCATAAGTACCAGATGCAATGATGCCAAGACTGTCTGCATTCATCAGCACCTCGTCCACTGCTGCAATATGTGCATTCATCGTCTTTGCTGGCGCATACCAAGTACTATTTGCAGTTCCATCTGTGTTCAACAAACCAACACCTTTGGTTGTTTCTGTGCCTTCTGCTGGTGTCATTGCATAATATTGCATACCTTTTGCGCCAAATGCTAGACCCATATTTACTTGCCAATAGAATTCGGCTGTTGTTGGAATGTCTCCACCTGTATTCCATCCACCACCAAGCGGCGCGTATGCCCAGAATGGAATATCTGATGCAATCGCCTGATTACGAATGATATCTAGATTCAAGAAATATCTTTCACAATCTAGCACAGTATCTACATCTCTAAGATATCTGTCAAAAGAAAGTACTTTTGCATTTGAATTTTCCGTAATCGTTTTTACTATATTTTCATATTCTGCAATGTTTTCTTCTGTTAAATCTTTTTGGAACAATCCTGTAATTCCAGATTCTTTAAACCAGTAGCCCGCAGCCACATTAAGGTATCCGTTCGTGTTTGCATAACCATTTAGTTCTGTTGCAATATCTTCATGCCATGCTAGATTCCGTTCACTTGATGCTACAATCACATCACTTGCTTGATTTGGAAGAGTTGGTTCGTCCCAAATATAATTACCTAAATACGAATTAAAATAGCTGTATCTTGATAATAATCCTGCGAGTTCTTTTCCAGTAGCTGTATCTACACTAGTTACAACGGAACTATCACTTTCACTTCGAATCATATGGTTGATGGTTGCATCTGTCACAAATACTCCCATGCCATATTTTTCTGCAAGTTCTAATTCCTTCAAAACTTCTCCAGGATTTATCATATTTTCTGTCGGAAGGTAGTTGAACATATTGATTCCAGCTTTGTCAATCAAATCAAACGTCGAAGCTGTCAAAAGTGCATCTGAAGGCCCTCTATATCCGATAATTGGCATTACTGAATTTCCACCCAAGTAATCATATGTAATGGCCTTTGGATAATATTTTTTCAACACTGCTGTCCTTGAAATTTTGCCATCTATAATATTTTTCAAGACTTCCAAGTCGAACTTATCAACAGTACCATCATTATTTAAATCCGCAGCTTTTTCCTGCGCACTTGTCATAGATGATGGATCATTAAGAATTGCTTCGAGTTCAGTCACATCTTCTGCAGTTAAAGTCACATCATTTGTACTGTCGCTTAAGTTCACATCTCCCACAATGTAAAGAGAAACATTCTGCTGTACTTTAAGACCGCTTTGGTCAGTAATAACGGTGTAATCACCAACCTTATCAATTGTGTCGCCAGCATTTAACGTAGTTGTTTCTGTTCCGTTATTTACGCTTACGTTGCCAGTGCTTGTAGGGAAATATGGTTTCTCTTCAATATTATAACTTGCATCCGATTTGTTTAACTCTAATTGGGTAGAACCTATTGTAATGGTGTGGTCTGTTTCTGTATGAACTAATATCTTAAAATTGAGGTTTCCTTCTGTAACTGTAATAGCTGGAAGATAGGTTGTCGTTATTCCACCATCAAGCGAAAGTCCCACAATATAAGAACCATCTGTCTGTTCTTCAAATACTACACGAATCGGTACTTCTTTTCCAAGGATATTCTCATCTGCGCTAACAGTAATCCACCCATTTCCGTCATTACTTCCCCACGATGCATTTTCCATTGCCAATGTATTATCTCCTGCAAGACGCACTTGAATACCTGCCCAATTGTCCGTTCCACCAATAGCGAGACGGATATAGTCTATAGAACCATCTTTCTTCGCATTTTCGGAGAATGTTAAGGTACCATTAAGAGCTACATTATTCCATGAAGTAATTGGTTCGATTAAACTATATACAGTTGCCCCAGTTACACTTTGGTCGTAAAGTCCAAAATCACGGAAGGTATATTCTGTGTATACTTTTTCAACATAATCCCCGATAATGACACTTTGCTCTGCTGCAGCTGTTACAAGCATTCCATAGCCAACTGGTGCCTCTTTTATGTTCACTAGCATAGATTTTGTTACTTTGTCTTCTATGCTCAGAGAAACTAATACGATATTTTCTCTTATCGTTTCAAATGTAACGCAGATATTTAATGGTTCCTCTGCAACTGTACCAGACTCTAGTCCAATTTCATTCACTCCAAACAAGAGATAACCCGGGCCATAAATATCCTTACCCCAAGATGCCAATTCCATTGCAAGAGCACCGCCTGCATATCGAACAGATACTCCAGCTTCAGAGTCTGAAGTAATACCAAAACGAACATAACTGCTTTCATTTGCTGGTAATGTAACTTTTCCGCTAATTGCAACTTTATCTAATGATGCAATTGGGCTTTCGCTGTTTCTTACAGTTGTTCCTGTTACCTTCTGGTCTTCAATACCAAAATTATCAAATGTAGTTCGTACTAATTCGCTGTCTGTTGACTGAACAGTAATTGGATAGTTTTCATTATCAGTTCCGATTGTAACTGTTTTTCCTAATTTCGCTGCATATCCTGCTATCATTCCTGTCTTTTCAACGTTTCCATATGTGCAGGTCAAATACAAATCTTCACCCTTCATATCAAAGGCAACTGACATTTCTATTGGGGTATTAAAGAGCGCCGAAATCTCATCTGTTGTTACATAACACAAATCAGAAAATTCCGTACCACTGGTTGTAACCGCATTTGCAGTATTAGTACCATTTGCCATCCACTTGATGCTTCCCAATGATACATAACTATTATTATAGTTTGCAAATGAGACATATCCTACAAATTTAACACCATCTAATATATTGGCATAAGTTGGGTTGAAAGTATTTGTCACTGTTCCTGATGTAACTGTCTGTTCACGAATTCCGAAATCACCAAAGGTAAGTTCACGGTATGCACGGTCTACTGTGCCTAATGTTACCGAAGTACTAGGATACACCACCAAACTTGTTCCTGATTCTCGTGATAGTTCTATAGCGCCACCATATAATACACAAGTCTGAGATACTTCCTGTGTTCCAACAAATGTAACGGTTACTTTAGCATTATCACCTTCATATTCAAGCGCCAGACGTATTCTAACCGATTGATTATCCAAAGTAGAAAGGCCTATATCAGTTGCAGATTTTGCCGCTATGACAGACCATTGATTATCCACCGTTACATTATCGAGCATATTTACAACATTAATCACATCTCCGTTACGTCGGATTTCAATTCCTTTATATCCGTTATTTCCTGCATCTGGTGCACCAAATACAACTTTATCGCCTTCACCACCAAATATAAAATCTCCTGTAAATGCAACCTTATCCAATGTATTTAGCCATGATATTTGATGCCCTTCAGCACTCGTTTTGATTTCTTCCTTAAATCCAAAACTATCAAAAGACAGTTCTAGATATCCCGTATCTACGCATGTTTCTTCACTAGTTCCATCACCAATCTTCAGAGTCGTATTATTATTAGCATATGCTGTGATACCTGCAGTTAATTTATCTGCACAATCTTTCATAACGACCACACTCGTTGCATTATTCTGCTTATTATCGATGCAAGCCGTCAAACGCACATTATTTCCAAAATATTCAAAAGTTAGACTAAATGGTATTTCTGTGCCACTCCATGTTGTTACATTAAGGTCATTCATACTTGCGCCATTAATGGAGCCGATTTCTGTGGTTCCGTCCATTGCGGTTGCTCCAGTTCCATTCCATATCCAGAATACATCATTAACAACACCGATAACTAATCCACCCTCGTCTGATTTGTCCGAACCAATTCTAACCCCTGTAATATTGAAGTCTGTAACACTCTGCTCAAATGTCAGAGTTCCTACAAAGCGCGCGCCATCCCATGACTCTATAGGAGAAGTCGTGCTGTTTTTATTTGTATTGTCCGCATTTAATATGGTCGGATTATCATATCCAAAATGTTCAAAAGAATACTCTGTAAATGTCTTTTCTACGGATTTTACAATATATGCATCAGGAACAGACATGTAAGTTCCAAATTTGTTAATCGCATCTTTAAAGACACTGGTTCTTATACAGCATTCACTGTATTTGATAGTAACTCTGACATCATCTTCAGCTCCATCCGTGTCATAGTCCAAATAGTCAAACATCACCCGAAGTTCCATCAACTCAGGAAGGGAATCAAATCCCATATCCGTTACAGAGCCATTTCCAATGCTACACCATGCTGCGTTACTATTTGTTACACTTGTCAACTCAGTTCCAGCCCATAAGCTGCCAGAGGCATACATAACTCGCGCACCATTAACATAATCTGAAGCACTGCCGATAATCAGTTTCATACTATCCCCTGCCGCAAAAGTAACATAACCAGTTACTGCCACGCCATCCATATTGTCTACAACAGAAGTACTACCACTCTTAACAGTATCTGTAATTCCAAAATCACTGTACGTCAGTTCAATGTACTTCGACTCCGACTGCAATGTAATATACAATCCATCTTGACTTTTTGCCGAAATGGTGCTACCAAGACTTTTCGCGTAGCCAGTATAATTCTGTACTTTTTCTATTCCATCATAAGTACAAGTGGTTAATAGATCTTCTCCATTAAAATCAAAAGTGATACGTATCTTCACCTCGCGATTAAAAATGCCTTGTTCCAAATCTCCATCGCCAATTCCATATACATATGGGTATTCGCTCCAATCCGTGAAACCATACACAGCTGTAGCATTATTTCCTACATCATTTGCATGCCACTTGATAGCTCCTATCTGAAAATACGAGTTATGATATTTAGGGAATGTAACATAACCATTAATTGCCACACCGTCTAAAACTCCTGCATACGTAGGATCAATACTGCCTGTGATAATTGTATCATTACTTACTGTTTGGTCTGCAATTCCAAAATCACTAAATGACAGTTCACGGTATGCACGGTCTACTGTGCCTAATGTTACCGAAGTACTAGGATACACCACCAAACTTGTTCCTGATTCTCGTGATAGTTCTATAGCGCCACCATATAATACACAAGTCTGAGATACTTCCTGTATTCCAACAAATGTAACGGTTACTTTAGCATTATCACCTTCATATTCAAACGCCAGACGTATTCTAACCGATTGATTATCCAAAGTAGAAAGGCCTATATCAGTTGCAGATTTTGCCGCTATGACAGACCATTGATTATCCACCGTTACATTATCGAGCATATTTACAACATTGATCACATCTCCGTTACGTCGGATTTCAATTCCTTTATATCCGTTATTTCCTGCATCTGGTGCACCAAATACAACTTTATCGTCTTCACCACCAAATATAAAATCTCCTGTAAACGCAACCTTATCCAATGTATTTAGCCATGATATTTGATGCCCTTCAGCACTCGTTTTGGTTTCTTCCTTAAATCCAAAACTATCAAATGATAATTCTAAATATCCGGTATCTGTGCTTTCTAATGATGCATTACTTGCAGCCTGCACTTCCTTATCTACATTCGGCCACACAGTAATACTGGTTACTACCATTGTCACTGCTATTAGCAGTGACAACAGTTTTGTTTTTAAACTTTTTCTTTTCATTTCTTTCTCCTCCTCTATCTACAGATTTCTGCCAATTCTTGTTTCCAGTTATCTGTAAATCCGAAGTATGCAAGATTCACTTTACTCTTTAAGAATTTCTGCCACGCAGTTTCTACAGATGTAATTGTAATTCCTGCTGTTTCAGAGTATGCCAGAAGCGTCGCACCAAATGGCTGCTCTAAATTCTCATAAAGTTTCTCGCCGCAGAATTTTCCATCTACATAGACTCCCACGTATACGTTGTGGTCATCCACCTGTGTAAATGTCATAATCAATTCCACTTGCTGATTTTCAATATTCTTACCGATAGTATCTGCACGAATAACCCATGTCTGCTTACCGTTTGCAGCCTCTGAAAGGCGAAGACCTCCATCTACAGATTCCACATGAATACCATACCATTTGTT
>JAZQBW010000115.1:0-12835 GCA_045545895.1 Faecalimonas sp. | reverse complement strand
ACCTTTGCAAAAGTCGGTGTTATGACCTTTGGCGGCGGATATGCCATGTTGCCAATCCTCCAGCGTGAGGTGGTGGACAACAAAAACTGGGCTACGGAAGAAGAACTGATGGACTATTTTGCCATTGGTCAATGTACCCCTGGCGTTATCGCTGTAAATACGGCTACTTTTATCGGACAAAAATACAAGGGAGTTTTGGGCGGAATTGTCACCACCCTAGGCGTGGTATTTCCTTCTATTATTATTATCTCTCTGCTTGCAGGAGTCATTGAGGCATTCTCCCACATCGCATGGGTGAACAATGCCTTCGGTGGCATTCGTATCTGCGTTTGCGTATTGATTTTTAATGCAGTTATCAAATTGTCTAAGAAATCCATTATAAACATTCCTACGTTTCTTATTTTTATAATCGTGGCACTGGGAAGTACTTTTACAAACATTAGCCCTATTCTCTTTGTAATTATTTCCGCCCTGACAGGGATTATTTTAAAAACCTTAGAAGGAGGAAAAGCATAATGCTGTACTTGAAATTATTTTATGAATTTTTCAAAACCGGTCTTTTTACCATAGGCGGTGGCATGGCGACCATTCCATTCTTATATCGGATGTCCGATGCAACGGGCTGGTTTACCTACGATGACCTGGCAAATATGATTGCTGTAAGCGAGTCTACTCCGGGACCTATCGGTGTAAATATGGCAACCTATGTAGGATATGTTACCGGCATGCAAAAAGGCGGACCTCTTTATGCCACACTCGGAGCTGCCACTGCAACCCTGGGACTTATCACCCCATCCATTATTGTAATTTTGATTGTTGCATTGTTCCTGAAAAGTTTTCGGGACAACAAATATGTGAACAATGCCTTTTACGGTCTTCGCCCTGCATCTATGGGTCTTGTGGCCGCGGCAGGCCTCAGCGTTGTAATAAATAACCTCTTTGACCCAAGAAGTCTGCAACAAGGATTGACCCCAAGTTCCATCAACTGGGTTGGCTGGGGACTTGCGATTGTGTTATGGATCTTCACAAATAAGGTTCAGAAAACAAAGGGACTTCATCCAATTATTTTTATTGCTGCATCTGCTGTAGCAGGAATTGTTTTTCAGATGGGATAAAAGCAAGTAAAAAGTGTTTGACTTTATCACACTAACGTGCTATAATCACTATAATTTTTATAGGAAATGACTATGACGGAATTATGCTTCTTTACAGAACGTTTCAGAGAGCCGGTGTTTGGTGCGAACCGGTACAGATGAAAGAAAGCAGCCTCACTCCCGAGTCGACTCTGCGAAGAATACATCTATTCGTGTAGTGGAGTACGGTTGCCCCGTTATCGGCTTTGGACTTCATTGGAGTCCGAGAGTGACAGATTGTCGCAAGACGTCTGTAAGCAAGGTGGTACCGCGAATTGTTCATTCGTCCTTGAGGCTTTTAAGCTTCAAGGACTTTTTTATGCTATCGCATAAAACGCTCCGCAAGGATCGTATATACATATTATTTAAAGAAAGAGGAGGAACAACATGGACCAAATTAGAATCAGCGACATTACCATGAAACAAACAGGAAAGGAATTCACTCTATCTTTTAAAGAAAAATTAGAAATCCCAAAACTATTAGATAAATTAGGGGTTACAGTCATTGAGTTAGAGGGAATCAAGCAGCCAAAAATCGACGCTCTACGTATTAAATCTGTAGCTTCTACTGTAAAAAACAGCATCGTAGCTGTTCCGGTTGCACTTTCTACAGAAAGTGTAGATGCAACTTGGAATGCATTAAAGGAAGCAAAACACCCTAGATTACAAGTATTTGCTTCTGTAAGTCCGGTACAGATGGAGTATCTGTTCCATAAAAAACCAGACGCAATGTTAAAAACAATTGAGGAAATCATTACAGCATGTTGTGAGAAAACATCTGATGTGGAATTTATTGCAGATGACGCAACGAGAAGTGACTTGGCATTCCTTTACAAAGCAATTAAGACAGCAATCGCTGCAGGCGCAAAAACAATTACCGTATGCGATGCAACCGGTGCTATCTTGCCAGATGAACTAGGTGCATTTGTAGATGCATTATATGAAAATGTGGCAGAATTAAAAGACGTGGTCCTGGGCGTATCTTGTTCCAACGAATTGGCAATGGCAGATGCCTGTGCAATCGCAGCCATTAAACATGGGGCAAGAGAAATCAAAGCTGCTGCTTATCAGATTAACCAGATTTCCCTCCCACATGTATCTCGTCTTCTTGCAACCAAAGGAGACACTTGTGGAGTTACCTGCTCTGTCCGCACAGTTGAGATGAATCGTATCATCAAACAGATTGAGTGGATGTGTCAAACCAGCCGTAGCAAAAATTCTCCATTTGACAACGGAGTTCAGGATGAAGTAGAGGATATGGCTCTTACCAACCGTGACAATATGACAACTGTATTAAAGGCAGTTGAAAAATTAGGTTATGATTTAAGCGAGGAAGATGGTGCACAGGTTTGGGATGCATTCCAAAAAATCGCAGCTCGCAAGGATGTGATTTCATCCAAAGAATTAGATACCATTGTTGCTTCTGCTGCTATGCAGGTACCTGCAACTTACGTATTAAATAACTATAACATCACAGCAAGCAATACTGCTGCTTCTATGGCACATATGAAATTGGAAAAGAATGGGCAGATTTTAGAAGGCATTGCTCTTGGCGATGGCCCAGTGGATGCAGCATTTTTAGCTTTGGAAAACATCTTAGGATGTCACTATGAATTGGACGATTTCCAAATTCGTTCTGTAACAGAAGGCCGTGAAGCCATGGGGGAAACAGTTGTAAAATTACGTTCCAACGGAAAACTTTATTCCGGTCGAGGAACTTCCACTGATATTGTAGGTTCTAGTATTCAGGCCTATGTCAGTGCAGTGAATAAAATTGTGTATGAGGAGGCTGGAAACTAATGAAACTTTCATTTTCTACCAGAGGATGGGCTCATCTTAGTTGGGAAGAATGGATGGACGCCGGCGTAAATATGCGTTTTGAAGGCGTGGAAGTTTACAATTTGCCTAAATTCCCAGAATTAATGGAACGCAGTGGCCCATTTCACAAATATAACATGGCAGCCACTGTTCGCCAGATGAGAGAGAAAAAACTTACAATCCCTTGTTTTGATACTTCCTGCGACTTGTCTTCTAACGAAGAAAATGCAGTTCCGTATATCAAAGAATTGATTCAGATTGCAAAACAGATGCAAGTTCCTTATGTGACGATCGTTGCATTACATGATAATGAAGATTTGGTACGCGAGCGTTTGACAGAATTAATCAAAGATGCTGCAGCTGCAGATGTAACTATCTTAATAAAAACAAGCGGAATCTATTCTGACACCGCACGTCTTCGTGCGCTTATGGATGATTTTGCATGCGACGAATTGGCAGCACTTTGGGATATTCATCATCCATATCGTGATTACGATGAAAGTGCTGATGCTACTATCAAAAATCTTGGTGCTTACGTAAAACATGTGCATTTGCGTGACTCTGACGACAAGGATACCTACAATTTGATTGGTGAGGGTACCCTTCCTGTTGCAGACATGATGCGTGCACTTTCTTCCATTGACTATGACGGATTTATTTCGTTGGAATGGAAGACAGAATGGATGGAAGACCTTCCGGACTACGAGGTCATTTTCCCTCATTTTGTAAACTATATGAGCCGTTTTGAAAAGACTCGTGGCAAGAAGAAAGTATTGTATCCAAACCACAATGGTACCGGACAATATGTATGGAAGAAAGACGAATTGATTAATCTTACATTTTCACAAGTGTTAGACCGTATGGTAGAGGAATTCCCTGACCAGTACGCATTCAAGTATACCACTTTGGACTATGTCCGTACCTATGAAGAATTCCGGGATGATGTGGATAAATTTGCCCGCGCTCTTATTTCTATGGGAGTGAAGGCAGGCACAAAGGTATCTATCTGGGCTACCAACGTTCCTGCTTGGTATATTACATTCTGGGCAGCTACTAAGATAGGTGCTGTGCTTGTAACAGTAAACACCGCCTATAAGAGACATGAAGCAGACTATCTGTTTAGACAGTCTGACACTCATACATTGGTTATGGTAGAATCTTGTCTGGACTCCAATTACAAAGAGATTATCAATGAAATTTGTCCGGAAATCGCTACAAGCAAACCAGGAGAACCACTCCACTGTAAGAGACTACCATTCCTTCGCAATGTTATCACAGTTGGCTTCAAACAACCTGGCTGTCTGACATTTGACGAAGCAATGGACCGCGGGGATTTAGTTCCTCAGGAAGAATTAAACCGTATGGCAGCCCGCGTAAGACCAGATGATGTATGTAACATGCAATATACTTCAGGAACAACCGGCTTCCCAAAGGGAGTTATGCTTACACACTATAACGTTGTAAATAATGGTAAATGTATTGGTGACCGCATGGGACTTTCTACTGCTGACCGCATGATGATTCAAGTGCCTATGTTCCACTGTTTCGGTATGGTGCTTTCTATGACAGCATCTCTGACACATGGAGCTACGGTCTGCCCAATGCCTTATTTTTCAGCAAAATCCTCTCTTGCTTGTATCAACCAAGAGCGAATTACCTGCTTTAATGGTGTACCGACCATGTTTATCGCTATGTTCAACCATGAAGACTATAGAAAGACAGACTTCTCTCATATGCGTACAGGTATTATGGCCGGTGCCGGATGTCCTCCAGAACTGATGAGACGTGCAGCTGACCCAAATGAAATGAATATGACTGGTATTGTCAGCGTATATGGACAGACAGAATCTTCTCCTGGAAGTACCATGTCAGCATGGACGGATTCTTTGGATCTTCGTACAGAAACTGTGGGTTATAATTTCCCACACATCGAATGTAAGATTATTAATCCTGAAACTGGTGAAGAAGTTCCTGATGGAGAAAATGGTGAATTCTGCTCTCGTGGTTACAACACCATGAAAGGCTACTACAAAATGCCGGAGGCAACCCGTGATACCGTAGATGCTGAAGGATGGCTTCACTCAGGTGACCTTGCCTGCCGTGATGCAGATGGAACTTACCGTATTACAGGCCGCTTAAAAGATATGATTATCCGCGGTGGTGAAAACCTCTATCCAAAAGAAATCGAGGAATTTATCTACACACATCCATTTGTTCAGGATGTTCAGGTAATTGGTGTTCCGGATAAAAAATACGGGGAAGAAGCCATGGCTTGCATTATCCTGAAGGAAGGAAAAGAATTGACTGAAAAAGAAATGCATGACTTTATTGCAGCCAGCATGGCACGTCATAAAGTTCCAAGATATATCGAATTTGTGGATTCTTTCCCTATGAATGCAGCCGGAAAAGTGTTAAAATATAAGATGCGCGAAGAAGCCACAAAGCGTTTGGGACTTGAAAACGCTGCTGGTATCGACACCGCAAAAAGCGCAAACTAAGGATTATATACAAAATGAGGTGACAACAATGTCAAAAAAATATGTAACAATGGACGGGAATGAAGCTGCCGCACATATGGCGTACCCCTTTACGGAAATCGCAGCGATTTACCCTATTACACCATCATCGCCAATGGCCGGGCTTACCGATGCCTGGTCAGCCAAAGGGCGTAAAAATGTATTCGGTCAGACTGTAACTTTGACAGAGATGCAGTCTGAAGCAGGAGCCATCACAGCTGTGCACGGTGCACTTCAAACAGGTTCTCTTGCAACTACATATACATCTTCCCAGGGACTTATGCTGATGGTTCCGGTACTTTACCGTATCGCCGGCGAAAGACTCCCGGCAGTACTCCACGTAGCATCTCGTACCGTAGGTACACATGCCATGAGTATTTTCGGCGACCATTCCGACGTGATGGCATGCCGTCAGACTGGATTTGCAATGCTCTCTTCCGGAAGTGTACAAGAAGTGGCAGACCTTGCACCGGTGGCACATTTAGCAGCAATTGAAGGACGCATTCCATTTATGCACTTTTTCGATGGTTTCCGTACTTCTCATGAAATCAATAAAATTGAACTTCCTGACATGGATGCAGTTGGAAGCTTAATCAACCAAGAAGCATTAAAGGAATTCCGTGATGGCGCTCTGAATCCAGAGCATCCAACCCTTCGCAACACCGTACAAAATGGTGACGTTTACTTCCAAGTACGTGAAGCAAACAACGGATTCTACGATTCCCTTCCGGATATCGTAGAAAACTATTTAAGCGAGATTACAAAAATCACAGGACGTGAATACCACGTATTTAATTACTACGGAGACCCAGAGGCAACCGATGTTGTCATCGCTATGGGTTCTGCAAGTGGTGTTATCCGCGATGCAGTAGATGCACTCCGCTCCGAAGGCAAAAAAGTGGGATTTTTACAGGTACACCTTTACCGTCCGTTCTCTGCAAAACATTTCTTAAATGCTCTTCCATCCTCTGTGGAACGCATTGCAGTGTTAGACCGTTGCAAAGCAATGGGAAGTGCCGGAGAACCTTTATTTGAAGATGTGTGTAGCGTACTTATGAACAGCGAACGCCAGATAAAAGTCATCGGCGGACGTTACGGACTTAGTTCTAAAGATACAGACCCTGCACAAATCGTGGCTGTATTTGAAAACCTTGCATCAAAAAGTCCAGTTCGTAGTTTTACAATCGGTATCAATGATGATGTGACACATTTATCATTGCCTGTAAAACCATTTACAACACAGAGAAAAGGTATGATTCAGTGCAAATTCTGGGGTCTTGGAGGAGACGGTACTGTTGGTGCCAACCACAACACCGTACGTATTATCAACGACAACACAGATAAACATGCACAAGCATACTTCGAATATGACGCAAAAAAATCATTTGGTGTGACAAAATCTCACCTTCGATTCAGCGACGAACCGATTACAAGCTCTTACTACGTAAAACAAGCTGACTTTGTGGCTTGTCACAATCAAAGTTACATTAACCAATATGATATTGTAGACGAAATCGTAGAAGGCGGTACCTTCCTTCTCAACTGTAGTTGGAAAGAGGACGAACTGGAAGCTCATATTCCTGCTTCTGTACGTCAGAAAATCGCAAGGAAGAACATTCAGTTCTATATGATTGATGCAAATAAAATTGCACAAGAATTAGGACTTGGAAACCATACAAATACCGTACTTCAAGCTTCCTTCTTCGCATTAATGCAGGTAATTCCTACAGAAGAAGCTCTGGAAATGATTAAAGCTGCAACCCGCAAAACATATTTCACCAAAGGTGATGATGTGATTGCCCGCAATGTGGCTGCGATTGATGCAGGTGCAACTGAGATTGTGAAAGTAAACGTGCCTGGTTCTTGGGCAGATATCTCTGATACTGCTGACACCTCTATTGGTGCATCATCTAAAGACGAGCCTGCAGTTGTAAAGAGATTATTGGAACCAATCAACAAACAAAAAGGAGATGACTTACCGGTCAGCGCCTTTAAAGACTACGAAGATGGACGCATTGATATGGGACTTACTGCATTTGAAAAACGTGGTATTGCATTAAAGGTTCCTGTATGGGATTCTTCAAAATGTATCCAATGTAATAAATGTGCTTTGGTATGTCCACACGCCGTTATTCGTCCTTATCTTTTAAATGATGAAGAAAAAGCAAATGCTCCGGAAGGATTTGAAACCATTCCTGCAAATGGTGCAGCTGCAAAAGGACTTCATTTTACAATGCAAGTTTCCACTTACGACTGCACGGGATGCGGAAGCTGCGTAGCCTCATGTCCTGCCAAAGAAAAAGCACTTTCCATGGAACCTGTTACATTGGAAGAAAAACAAAAAGAACAGTGGAATTACGGACTTTCTATTTCAGATAAAGGCGATTTATTTAACGTTTACAGCGTAAAAGGAAGCCAATTCCGTCAGCCACTCATTGAGTTCTCTGCTGCCTGTGCCGGATGTGGTGAAACACCATATGCCAAGCTTCTGACACAACTCTTCGGCGACAGAGTATATTGGGCAAATGCAACAGGCTGTTCACAGGCTTGGGGTGCTCCAATGCCGGGTATTCCATACACCACAAACAAACGTGGATTTGGACCTGCTTGGACCAACAGTTTATTTGAAAACAACGCAGAACTTTCCCTGGGAATGTTCTTGTCAGTAAAACAACAACGTCTTGCACAAAAGACTCTTGTGGAACAATATTTTGAAGCAACAGGAAGTGTAATCGCAAAAGCATGGTTAGACTTCTACGATGACTTCGAATCTTCCCGAAGAACGACAGATAAGTTGATTGCAGAATTGGAAACCGTTGATTCAGACCTTGCGAGAAAGATCCTAGATCGAAAAGACCAATTGGCAAAGAAATGCTTCTGGATGTTCGGTGGAGACGGCTGGGCATACGACATTGGATTTGGTGGACTTGACCACGTCATTGCCAGCGGCGAAGACATTAACGTATTTGTTGTTGATACAGAAGTTTACTCAAACACAGGTGGACAGAGCTCAAAAGCTACTCCTCTGGGCGCCGTAGCACAATTTGCTTCTTCCGGAAAGCGTAGCAAGAAGAAAGACCTTGGTGCTATCTTCCAGACCTATGGAAATGTGTATGTAGCTCAGGTAGCAATGGGCGCAGACCCGAACCAATTAATTAAGGCTCTTCACGAGGCAGAACAACACAAAGGTCCATCTGTCATCATTGCCTACACACCTTGTGTGGCACACGGTATCAAAGCCGGTATGGCAAATGTACAAAATGAAATGAAACGTGCCGTAGATGCAGGTTACTGGACACTTTACCGCTATAACCCAAGTGCAGAAAAACCAATGAAAGTGGACTCTAAAGCTCCTTCTATGGATTATGAGGAATTTTTGGATGGGGAAACCAGATATGCTGCACTGAAGCGAACCTTCCCTGAAAACGCGGAAACACTATTTAAAGCTGCGAAAGAAGACGCTGATGTGAAATATCAGAAATATAAATCATTGGAAGAATTATAGAATTTAGCACATATTAAAAACGAGAACAGACTACACAATCTGTTCTCGTTTTCTATTACCTGATACATTTAGATAAGTGCATTAGCTACTCTTCACTTTCCTCATCCTCATACAAGAAACTAATATAATCGTAAATCTCTGCAAAATCTACTTCACACTCATTATTCCAAATTCCAACCGGAACTTTATCATCAAAAGTGTACATCGTTGGAGCATATTCATCTTTCTCGAACTGATATACATGCACCCTTTTCTTTATCGGATCAACCAACCAATATTCTCTTACGCCTGCATGCCAATATTTATCTCCTTTGATAAAAATATCTTTTCTTCTTGTGGAAAGGGATAAGACTTCTACCACCAAATCCGGGGCTCCGAATATTCTTCCTTTCTTGAACTTATTCCGGTCACATACGATAATTACATCCGGCTGAACCATAGTTCTATTGTCGCAATCCAACTGCACATCAATTGGCGAAGTAATGGTAACGCATTTCCCTTTTTTCTTGCGAATATGTTCGCGGAATCTCATTTGAATCTCATCACCAATAATTTGATGTTTATCCGTAGGTGCGGCCATGTCATAAATAACGCCGTCGATAAGCTCCACTCGCTCCTCTTCTGGTAATTCCAGATAATCTTCTACTGTAATCTCTTCCTGAACTGAAGAAATATTATATGCAGAAGTTTCTCTTATCATAGATTCGTACTCTGGTTTAAATACACCTGCAAGAGCACTTAAGGTATCATATCGCGGACATTTTGTAATCCCAAGTAATACTTTCTGTACCGTTCCTAACGGAACTCCAGAAAGTTTCGCTACCATCTCATAAGAATACCCCAATTGCTTCCTCAATGCTTGCATTTCCTTAATCGTCATATCTGTCACCCTTTCTCCTTTAGTCATATGAAGAATATCTCATTTTTATAGTCTTGTCAATACTATTATCCAAATTCACTCCATTTCCTTCCCATTTTATATCCATATAACAAAAAGAAGGCATCGACTTCACAGTCAATGCCTTCCATACATAACGCTATTCTATTAGATATTCAATAAATCACTATACACTTTCAATGCTCCGTCTGTATCATGAGCCAATACCTTTTTCGCCAATACTTTACCAAGTTGTACACCTTCTTGGTCGAAACTGTTTAAGTTCCATACAAATCCCTGGAACATAATCTTGTTTTCAAAGTGTGACAAAAGTGCTCCAAGTGCTTTTGGATCTAACTTTTCTCCGATAATAATACTTGATGGGCGTCCACCTTCAAATTTCTTATTGAGATTAGCATCGTCTTTACCGCAAGCGAATGCAACGATTTGAGCCACTACGTTTGCGCAAAGTTTTTGCTGACTTGTGCTTCCCTCAATAATAACATCGCTTCCCATCTGGCTATTCTTGAATCCAACAAATTGCAATGGGATAATGTCTGTTCCTTGGTGAAGCAATTGATAGAAGGAATGTTGTCCATTTGTTCCCGGTTCACCGTAGATAATTGGTCCTGTTACGTAATTTACAGGTTCGCCGAAACGATTTACTGATTTACCATTTGACTCCATATCAGCTTGTTGTAAATGAGCTGGAAAACGGCTGAGTGCTTGTGAATATGGAAGAACTGCTGTAGCGCCATATCCAAGTACATTACGTTCATAAACACCAATTAATGCGTCAAGCATTGCAGGGTTTTGTAATAAGTCTTCATTCTTAGCCGTAATATCTGCTTCTGCAGCACCTTGTAAGAATTCATCAAATACTTCCGGTCCAAATGCAAGTGACAATACTGCACCACCTACACCTGATGTAGATGAGAAACGTCCGCCAATGTAGTCATCCATGAAGAATGCTGCAAGGTAATCGTCACTCTTAGCGAGTGGTGATGTCTCACTTGTAACGGCAATCATGTGTTTCGAAGCATCTAAACCTGCTTTTGCCAAGGCGTCTTTTACAAATGATTCATTTGTTAATGTTTCTAATGTTGTACCTGATTTTGAAACAAGTACGAAGATAGCATGTGCAACATCAATATTACTTAAAACACCTGCTGCATCATCCGGATCAACGTTACTGATAAACTGTGCTTTCATCTTCAATGTGTGATTCACCTTTGCCCAGTTTTCAAGTGCAAGATACATGGCACGTGGTCCCAAGTCACTTCCGCCAATACCGATTTGTACCACCGTGGTGAATTTCTCACCTGCTGCATTTGTAATCTCACCATTATGTACTTTGTTTGCAAATTCTGCTATTTTCTTTTGTTCATTTAAATAGAATTCGCGCTTATTTACACCATCAGCGATTACGTCCTCGCCTAATTGGCCACGTGTTAATTGATGAAGTACAAGACGTTTTTCACCTGTGTTGATTACTTCACCATTGTAAAGAGCCGCGTATTTTTCTGTAAGCTGTGCTTCCTTAGCTAATTTTGCAAGAACTGCTAAAACGTTGTCATCTACAGCTTTTGCACCATAGTTATATGCAAGACCTGCTGCCATCGGCACACTGTATTTTTTCACACGTTCTGCTCCATCTTCTCCTGTCATCGCTTCTACAAGATTCACCTTGGCCACTTCAGAAAGTTCTTTGTAAGAAGCAAGTTTATCTAAGTTGTTCCACGTAATCATGATTGATTCCTCCTCATTCCAAATCATTGTGCTAACATTTGTTTCCCGATAAAAAAATTATACTATTAAATGGCGGTGTCTTCAAGTTTATTTGAATTATTAGTCAATAATGTATCAATCCTGTTAATTTTTAGATTATTGTATACAATTCTCCCAATTGATGGTAAAATATCTACAAGAAATTGATACAGTTGGAAGGAGGCATATTATGGGATATTTAAAAGGTAAAACCGCAATTATTACAGGAGCAGGAAGAGCTGTGTTGAGTGATGGTAGATGCGGCTCTATCGGTTATGGTATTGCGACAGCATATGCAAAAGAGGGAGCTAACCTGGTTATTACAGGACGGAATCTGCAGAAACTAGAAGCTGCAAAAGAAGAATTGGAGAGACTATATGGAATCGAAGTATTGATTGTGCAGGCAGATGTAAGTGATGGCGCAGACAATGAGACTGTTGTGAACAATGTGGTTCAAAAAACCATAGAAAAGTTCGGAAGAATCGACGTTTTAATTAATAACGCGCAAGCTTCTGCCTCCGGCGTTACACTGGCAGAGCATACAACAGAGCAATTCAATCTTGCATTATATTCAGGACTATACGCAACATTTTACTATATGAAGGCTTGTTATCCATATTTAGCAGAAGCAAAAGGCACTGTAATCAACTTTGCTTCCGGCGCCGGGCTCTTTGGTAACTTCGGACAATGTTCTTATGCAGCGGCAAAAGAAGGCGTTCGTGGTCTCAGCCGTGTTGCTGCAACAGAATGGGCAAAAGATGGTATTAATGTAAATGTAATTTGTCCGCTTGCCTGGACATCTCAGTTAGAAAATTTCGAAAAAGCTTATCCAGAAGCATTTAAGGCAAATGTAAAGATGCCACCAGCAGGACATTATGGCGATCCGGAAACGGAAATTGGTCGTGTATGCGTACATCTGGCGTCACCGGATATGAAATATTTAACAGGCGAAACATTAACACTGGAAGGTGGTATGGGCTTAAGGCCATAAGGAATGGCAATAAAGGAACGCAGCGAAAACTTCGCTGCGTTCCTTGCCTTTTTCTGTCTGCGCCCCTACATTTGTCAAAGCGTCGTCTATTTACCCTATTTCATACCATTTAATCTCATTGGCATCCAAATCCAACTCAAAGCTTGTGCCATCACCCTTATACACGGTCGTGCTTTGTGGCTCATATGTGTTGTTGACTACACAATACTTACCGTTCTTCACATATGC
>JAZQBW010000114.1:0-8172 GCA_045545895.1 Faecalimonas sp. | reverse complement strand
TTATGGAAATAGCAGTAGTAGCAGAGATTATCCCAACGAGTATAGTATATACAGTTCTTCAAATGCAAATGACAGCAGTTTTAAGTCGCAGAATAAATATGATACTTATTATTGGAATTTCACAAACATATGGGCAATTGACTCAAGTATAAATGATGGTTATCCTTATTTAAGAGCAGTTGTACCGGAAGCAGATGATGATACGTCAGTTCCTGAAGAAGATGATATTATCAAAATCTTTACGGAAGATGATTTGAAAAAACTCGAATCATCAAGTGAATACTTCAGATTGGAAAATAATATTGAGCTTAGCGAAAACTGGACTCCGATTTCAGTATTTAATGGAACGCTTGACGGTAATGGATACACCATTTCAAATCTTACTGTAAATGGTAGTACATATTCTGGATTGATTGCAAGAATGTATGACGGTGGTATTAAAAATCTTACTGTTAAGACTTCAACTGATGGAGTAAACGGTAGCTCTGATGTTGGTATTTTAGTTGGTTATGCCACAAATGCAAAGTTTGAAAACTGCAAGGCCTCAGGAACTGTTAATGCAAGCGGAAGTTATTCCGGACTTGTTGCAGGTTATGCGGTAGGCTGTAGTTTCAAAGACTGCGAAGCAGATGGTAATGTTACAGGTAATGCTTACACAGGCGGTTTTGCAGGTTATCTTGCCGATACTTCAACTGTAGATGGTTGTGGTGTCAATGCAGATGTTACTGCAAGTGGTAATTACAGTGGTGGATTTGCAGGCTATGGTGCATCGTCTGTAATCACAAACAGTTATTCATCGGGTAGCGTTGATTCATCATCCTATGCAGTTGGTGGATTTATAGGTTATTCACAGTCAATGCAGATTGCAGGCTGTTATTCACACAGCAGTGTATATTCAAGCTATACTTCAACCTCATCAAATCAATGGGGTTATGGTGGATTCTCAGGTTATACAAACTATGGCAGAATTGAAAACTGTTATGCAACAGGTGCAGTTGATGGTTACTTCTATGTAGGTGGATTTACAGGCTACAACTATGGTGGAACTATTGCAAGCTGTTATTCAACCGGTAAGCCGGTATGCCGTTATTCAACAAGCTATTTAGGTGCGTTTGCAAGATATAACAGCGGTACAATTACAAACTGTTATTACAATAAAGAAATGGCCGAAAACACTTATGGTAGCGGAACAGGTCTTACAACCACCGAAATGCAGGATATGGCAAGCTTCAACGAGTGGAATTTTGACACTGTAT
This sequence comes from Faecalimonas sp., assembly GCA_045545895.1. Classification (GTDB taxonomy): domain Bacteria; phylum Bacillota; class Clostridia; order Lachnospirales; family Lachnospiraceae; genus Faecalimonas. The sequence goes on along the minus strand of JAZQBW010000114.1, from coordinate 6,916 downwards.
GGACTATTGATGCAGAAGTAAATAACGGATTCCCTTATTTGAGATTTATTTCGCCAAGCCCTGAAAGAATTACAATGTCAGCAGAAAAGACAACTCTTTATGTTGGTGATACCATTCAGCTTTCAGCTAGTATTTATCCTGAAAATGCTCCGGGACTTATGTTCTGGGCAAGTACGGATGAAACTGTTGTAACAGTTACCGATACGGGTTATTTAACTGCGGTTAAAGAAGGTGTTGCAGAGGTTAGTGTAAGAGCAGGTAATGCTTTAGCTGTAAAGACTTTCACGATTCTTCAAAGACAAAGTGCAGGTACAATTTCATCAGTAGAAGAAATTGCTGAAGTGACTCTTGATTATTCAACTACTTATGATGAAGTGTTGGCAGTTCTGCCTTCGACAGTTGTGGTTAATCTTGCAAATGGTGCAAAAGCCACACTCCCTGTTGAGTGGTCATTAGTTGATGGTACGGAATACACCTTTACAGGTACTATTATATTAGACGGCGAAAGCCCGATAACCAATCCGAATGGAATTACTGCAAGCTGCATTGTTAACATCCTTGATGCACCAAGTGAAATTGCATCGGTTGAAGAGTTTGGTGTTTCTGTTCCTTTTGCTACTGCTTTAGAGGATGTTATCAAGCTTCTTCCACAGACTGCAACTGTAACGCTCGAAAATGGCAAGATATACGGACTTCAGATTTTATGGTCTGAGGATTCCAAACCTTATTACAGAAGTACAACCGAAGGTACTTATAAATTCAGCGGTGAGTTAATACTCCCTGAAAATGGCATTATATTAAATACAAGCGGTAAAAAGGTTATTGCAGATGTAACTGTTTTAGAAGAGCCTGCAACTGAGAGGAAAATCACAGCAATTGTAGCACCTGAAGCGATTGAGGTTGCTTACAACACACCACTTGCTGATGTAAAAGCACTTCTTCCTGAAACAGTCTATGCAGTATTTGATAATATTGAGTCACTTCCTGTAAGTGTTGTATGGAGCAGCAATTCTTCTCCGTCTTATGAATCAAAGGTACCGGGAACTTATGTGTTTACAGGTACAATCACAGTGGACGGCAACGGACTTATCACCAATCCGTATAACCTACAGGCAACTATAAGCGTTATAGTTAATGAATCTGTATCTGGTGGCAAGAACATTTATGTAACAAGCGAAACTGCTGCAATCGGCTCAACTGTAGATATTGACATTTCATTTGATCCGAATTCATCTATGGCAACAGGCTCATTTGTGGTAGATTATGATCCAACACTTTTATCACCAGTTGCTTATACAGTTGGTGAAGGTATTGAGATGGCAAGTGTTATGGTTAATATGAACTGTACTGACCCTGAGGATGGATTAAAGAAAATTAAGGTATCATTTATATCCTTTGACGAACTTAACACAGGTGGCAGTGCAGTTAAGTTTACATTTAAAATTAACGAGGGCTGCACAGATGGTCAGGTTCTTCCTGTAACGGTTAAGGCTGCGGCAATCTATGATACTTTAGAAAATCCGATTGCATTCACTGTTTACCCGGGTGCTGTTAATGCGGTAAGTATTATGCTTGGTGATACCAATGGCGATGGTGTAGTAAATGTTCTTGATGCTTTCAGGGTTGTAAGATTTGATGTTGGTTTCTTGCAGCTTACAGAAAAGCAAAAAACTGCGGCTGATGTTGACAGAAATGATGTCGTTGATATCTTCGATGCTATGAAGATTCAGCGTTTTGATATCGGTCTTGCGGATTCGTTTAATTAAGGGGGTGTGATACATGAAAAGAATAATATCTTTAATAATAAGTTTAAGTATGCTTTTGATGTGTCTGCCTGTCCTTGCGGCTGATAGTGCTTCACTTACAGTTACAGCTAATAGCTGTACTGTAGGTGAAAAGGTTAATGTAAGCATAAATTTAAGCGAATATTCGCTTGCAACAGGTGGCTCATTTGAGGTTAAGTATGATAACACAATGCTCTCTCTTTCATCGGCTGAGAAAGGAACAGCTTTTTCAAATATTAATGCATCTATTAATAAAGCTTACACCGATACAACTGCAAAGGTGGTATGGTTTGGAACAACTGCTCCTGCAGGTGGCGAAATTATAACTATGGTGTTTGATACTCTGCTCCCCGGCGATACTGCAATTGAGCTTATAAACGTAAAGTTATCAACTACGGGTGCTTCAAGCATACCTTATACTGTTACAAATGCAGATGTACATATTGCTTCTACTATTTGTGAATCAATAGAAATTGCGGGGCCTGATGCTATTAATGCGGCGACTCAGTATACTGCTGTTTGTTCTCCTGCTACTGTTGGTAAGGATGTTATAAAGTGGACTACCGATAATGCTGAAATTGCAGTTATTTCAAATGATGGTATATTATATCCTGTGTCGGATGGTACTGTAACGATTACTGCATCTACAACTGACGGCTCTGATTTATCGGTGTCAAAAACTGTAGTGGTCGATAAAGTATATTGTGAAAAATATATGATAGATGGTATCAGCGCTCCGTCTGTTGCAGTAATCTGGTGTCCTGATGAAAGTATGGATGTTGATGTGGCATTTGCAAGCTATAAGGAAGGTAAGCTTGTATGTGTAGATATGGTCTCTGAAACACTGAAAGAGGGGTCAAATGTTATTCATGCAAGTGTGGATTATGGTTATGAAAACTGCGATACAGCAAAGATTTTCTTATGGGAAATCTCAGAAAATATCAAACCTGTTTGTGACTCATTATCCATTGACTTAATTGTTGATACTGATGGTGACGGACTTTCAGATGCCAATGAGGCAGAACTCGGTACAAATCCTCAAAAGGTTGATACTGATGCAGATGGATTGACAGACTATCAGGAAACAGTTCTTGGCACCAATCCTTTAAAGCTTGATACTGATAATGATAGTGTTTCTGACTATAATGAAGACTGTGACGAGGATGGAATCAAAAATGGTGCTGAATATGAGGGTGGTACAAATCCTGTTCTTTATGATACGGATGCTGATGGACTTTCTGATCATGAAGAAATCAATACTTATAGCACAAATCCTACTGTTACAGATACCGATGATGACGGTGCAACTGACGGCTGGGAAATTCAAAATGGAACAAATCCATTGGAAGCAAATGAAAGCTTTGATGTTACTGCAACAAGCGGCGAAGATGATTCTGCGGTAGCTCTTACTGTAAGTACAACACTTTCAGGGGAGCAGGCTAACAGTCTTAGAATTGATTCTACAAACACACTGGATTATCCGCTTTTAACACCTGATATTCCAGGCTATCTTGATACCGCTTATGACATTTCGGTTGATGGCGAAATAGATAGTGCTACTTTAAGCTTTGAATATGATACTTCGCTTGGCACTATCGGCGAGGACTTTGACCCAAGAGTGTATTATTTCAATGAAGAAGACGGAACACTGACGGAACTTCCTAACCAAACTGTTACTGATGGTGTTGTAAGTGTAGATGTTTCTCATTTCTCTTGTTACATTCTTCTAAATAAGATAGAGTTTGATAAGGTTTGGGAAACTGATATAAAGACTCCGTCTGATAATCAGGATAAGATTGAATCACTTGATATTGCATTTGTTCTTGATTCGTCAGGTAGTATGTCATCCAGTGACGGAAACGGACTCAGAAAAACACTTACCAAAGAATTTATTGCGAAGCTTGGAGAAAAAGATAGGGCTGCAATAATTGATTTTGATAGCTATGCACGCGTGTACGCTGAATTTACATCTGACCAATCTGCTCTTAATTCTGCCGTTGACAGAATTGATGCCTCAGGTGGAACTGACATATATGAGGGTATTAAACTTGCTCTTAATCAGTTTGATTTAATAGCGACAGAAGATGATTCAGATAAGCTCAAAGTTATGTTTGTATTAACTGATGGTCAGGATGGTTCATCATATTCGAGTTATACCTCGCTTATAGAAAAGGCAAATAACAATAATATTCAAATTTATACTGTTGGTTTGGGTTCAGGTGTTGATAGTAATTTGTTAACTCAAATCGCCGAAAGCGCAAATGGTAAATATTACTTTGCCTCTGCTTCCACTGATTTGACAGAAGGCTTTGGTACATTGATAGAAGAAACAATTGACTTTGTGGGAGACCTCAACAAAGACGGTATTCCTGATTATTATAATGAACTTATAAAAAGTGGTGACCTTGTACTAACTAATGGTTCGGCTAAATTTATGGGGTTTGACTTTAATTATAATGCTCAAGGAAGACTTTCTGCCGATTATGATGGTGACGGCATAAAAAATGGTGACGAGCTTATAATTAAATACAATAATGAAGATGGCAAAGTCTATATGTCTATGTACTCTGATCCGATGCTTAAAAACAGCGATGGCGATATGATGACAGACTATGAAGAAAAACGTGCTGGAACAAATCCGCTAAAAGACAGTATTGAATCCGGGGTTACAACCTATTTCAGAGATGATGCCGGTTGGTATCGTGAATATATTGTTGAGTTATATGATAATGACTGGATGTTCAGACAAGAGCAAAAATTCTTTGGTTGGGGATTAGTCGGAGGATTTGAAGATTCGGCAACAAAATGGTTAATTGAATATCTGTATAATTACTACGATGAAGAGTATATCATCAGTATGACTAACAAGTATATTCAAAGAACAGTTCACGATACCATTAATGAAACATTCTCTGATATCAATAAGCACATTAAGGATGTCAAAAAAGCATTTGATAAAACAGATGAGTTCTATGCGGCAATATCTGATGCTGTAAAATACAAAAAAGAAGCAAATGCATTGTTAAGCAGAATTAATGCTCTTACTCCTTCAAATGATGCTTATGGCACATATACTGAACTGATAAATTTACTTGAAGGTGATTATACAAAAGCGTTGGAAAATTACGCAAATCTTGACGAGTCGCTTTTAGGTTCTGTAGATGTTAAACTTTATGGTATTCATGAAAACTATAGGGATGTTCTTGATTCAACAATTGGTGATACAAAATTAACCGGCAATAAGGCATTTTCATATGGCTTAAAAACCGTTTCAACAGCAATAAGCATATCTGAAACTGTGGCACTGTTCTCAAAAATCAACGCAAATACAATTGCCTTTGAAGATAACTTCGATATTCTGTGTGAACTTAGAGATAATTCAAAGAGAGAGGAAATAAGAGCAGCTGCCCAAACAGTTATTAATGCAATGGGCGAAGGATACAAATCATATGCTCTTGAGTTATCGGATGCTTGTGCGGAAATAGTTGCTATAAACTTCCTCGAAGATTTAGCATCAAAATTCTTTGATAAGAATCCTGTTATTAAAGGCTATGAAATTTCAATGGCAGCTTTAAAAATGATTGATTTCGATAAGACTGTTAGAGAATGCTATGAAATTCTTTGCGTGGACGAAACTATCAAAGCATGCGATACTTTATTCCATCAATCTGTTGAAAGGGTTCCTGGTAAATATTATTTTGACAGCGTTGAGGATACCGGAGATATGATGCGATATGCTACCCATGCAGCTCAGCTTTGCTATATTGGTGAAAAGACTTATCTGTCATACCTTGAAGGTATTTGGAATGGAACAAAAGACTCAAATTACAAATATGCTAAAGAAGGCTTGGACTATTTCCCCGGTGGATTGGAAATGTATGGCATAAATATTGATTATGAATTGAAATAATATAAATTTAATCCTTTTAAAACCGTAGAGGTTACTGTTTGTAACTTTCTGCGGTTTTTCTTATATAAACTCATGTAGCCTAAAAGCCTTGAACGAAAGATAAAGAAACATAGTAAATTTGTAATCTAACATCATTTACTATGTAATCATCACGAGGTTCGATGCCTATGTGATGATTAGAAAAAAGAGTATATAACTGCGCCGTAATTGCAGATATATACTCTTTTTTAGGGAATCCAAAGGGAACATTTGGCACACTTCTTTGCTTGCAAAGTGTAGTGGATTACACCTTTGCCGACGGGGCGGGTGTGAAAATATGTTGCTCGCCGTATTTGAGCAACATATTTTCGCAGACGGCAAAATTACAAAGGGATGGTCGTCTGCCGTAGGGTTGGCAGACGGGCAGACCTGCAGTAATTTGTGGAGTCGGCAAATGGTGTATGCACCTGCGAAGATTAACCTCTATCAAATAGACCGTGCTTCATCATGATGTCATCAATAACGCCTCTTTGCTCAATGCACCATTCATAATATCCATTGTGAGAAAGCAAGCCGTCATTAACTTGCATTTTCTTTATGTTGGAAATTTCTTTGAATTTAGCGAAAGCTTTTTCGATATCAGCGATGGCTTTCTCGTTATTTTTTCTCTTTGCTTTTGCAAGACGATTGAACCAATATTGATATTCTGACTTATGGAGTTTTTCTGTGCCATCATCCTTATGTGCATCATCGTATTTCTTCTTATTCGTCTTCTTCTGTTTCGCCTTGCACTTATCGGAGCAGATAAAGGTTTTGTTATTATCTGGGGCAAGAAAGAGCTTGCCACATACCTTACAGTTGCTGAAATACTTTTTATGTTCATATATGGTTTTCAGGTAATGGATGATAAGCGGAAACAATGTGAAATCAGAAGCTATATATTCCGTTGTGCCTTTTGCGTGTGGAACGACTAATGTCAATGCAGGGTACTTGTAATATTCGGTAGGCATATCCATAAGCGGATTAAAAGGCTTATGCTTCTGCCAAAATAATATATTATCTATCCAGCTATATCTGAACGGAAGTGTTAAATCTTCCATTTTTTCCAAGACGGGGTATTCCTCGTCTTTTTCTTTGTCTGCTTTTATGATTCTGCCGTATTCATCCCATAAAGACAAAGCAACAAATTTCAAAACGGGATTCTCTGCTTCATATAAGCCTTCAACTATACGCAGATTTTCTG
>JAZQBW010000113.1:0-21668 GCA_045545895.1 Faecalimonas sp. | reverse complement strand
GAGTATCATTTTCATTTAGGTATTCAGCACCTTTTAACCCTTCGGTTGTAGATACGTTTTCATAATCTACTAGTATTGTTGCCAATGATTTCACCACCTTATTTGAACCAATATCCTCTGAGGTCACAAATTGTGACCTTAAGTTTACGCAATACAATTCATTACAACTGAAATAATAACATCCAACGAGTAAAATGGGACTAGCTGACTTACACCTACAACACGCATTTTTTGCGTGTTGTATTCTTTTTTCACTTCATTTTCCTTAAAAACATTATTAATATGCTTACGAATAGTCTTTTCATCTCTTTCAAATAGCACTGCCATTTGATTTGCGCTAAGCCACACAGTCTCACTTTTTAATTCCACTGGCATCGTGATACTTTTGTCTTCCGTCTCAAACAATACAATTTCCACTTTATCTTTTGTCATAATAATATTCTCCTTCTTTTACTTACAAACAAAGCCGCAGCAATTGCCACGGCTTTGTTCTATATTATTGCCCACATTACAGCCACGAGGATTACCTCCAGCCAACCGACTTAACACTTTAACCTTTCTCATGGATTTCAACACATTTCTATGTCTACACGAAAGTTCCCAATTTACATAAAACCATTCAAGAATAAAATCATTGACAATTCACCTTTCACAGTTTAAACAAAACACAAAACAGTTAAATTGGAGATGTTTTCTCATCATAAAACCCAACTTTATACAAAGGTAGGATTCGAACCTACGACATCATGATTACAAGTCATGTGCGCTACCCACTGCGCCACTTTTTAAGTCAAGCAACCCAATTTAATCAGAATTGGTAATATGTTCTTGTAACGTAACCCTGTTACGGGAAGCCGGATTTGAGGTTTTCGTAATGCAGGCAAAAGTTAACTATTATACTTCAATAAAAGTAGTTGCATTTGACACCTTTATCTGTGTATCTAGTTCTGTCAATAGTGTGTTTCGTTTCTCCTGTAATGCTTCTAATTTTTTCTTTACATCAAGTGGATCAACTAACTCAGTCGTATTTTCTTTCACATAAGCTTCTACAACATGCAATGGTTTATCATCTTTTGTTTTAGAATCTTTTCCAAGAATACTAAGTCTCATATTCTCTGCCGTCAACTGAAGTTGACTGTTTTTATTATCGCAGAAACGAACTCTTTCGTTATATTCTGCTTGCATCTTACTCTGAAGATTACCTTCAAAATCCGCATCATCTTCATATGCGCCTAGACCACGCAATCTACTTCTGAGAGAAATTGCACCTGCAACAGTAAATGTTCCGTATGAAGTTGAAACTTCTGTCTGTGCATTCGAAGCCACAATTGCAGCATCAATCTTCTGGAAACGGTCAATCAAATCCAAAATCTGCTGATATGATGACTCTGCTTCTTTCGCATAATCCTCTTTACTGATACGCTTTGCATAAACCTTCTCTTCATTCGGTTTCATTGTATCAACAAAGCTTGCTTTCGCAATTTTATCTGCAATTTTCTTCACTAACAAGTCTCTTTCATCCAGCGCTTGTGTAACCAACATTTTTTCACTCATAAAAAAATCCTCCTTAAAATCTGTTTCTAAAAACAATTCTAAAGGAGGAAAGCTCATTTGTCATTGAACTTGTAGTTCAATTCTTATGCTGCTCTTAACTCATTTACTTTGCGATAGTACGCACATAATCTCTTATCACACGGTTCCGTTGTTTCCAACGCAAATCTTGGTGCAATCAGATTTCGATTACCACGCACAATTGAGTCAATCGGTAATTGAAACAATTCACTAAGCGCATATAAGTTGTCAATTGTCGGCATATTGATTCCATCAATCCAACGATACACGCTCTGCACACAACCCAAGCCGAGATACTCTTGCACATCTTTTGCACTCAATCCACGCTTGTCCATGATTCTTCGCAAATTAATCCCTGTTTCTTGTTTGTTAATTAATGGAAACATAGGGCACCTTCCTTTCATAGTGAAAACACAACAATTATTTCAACATCTTCTCCGCCCAGTCTTTCTCCTTAAACCCGGCAAGCACATAATCCTCACCAATAACCAATGGTCTCTTCACCAACATCCCATTTGTCGCCAAAAGTCTTAACTGCTCCTCTTCCGACATCTGTGGAAATTTGTCTTTTAGCCCCATATCCTTATACAAAAGTCCACTTGTATTAAAAAACTTCTTCAGTGGCATTCCACTCATCTGATACCATGCCTTCAACTCTTCGTAGGTTGGATTTTCCTCTTTAATCGGGCGTTCCTCAAATTCAATATTATTTTCCTCAAGCCAATTAAGGGCCTTTATGCATGTGCTGCATTTTCTATATACTAAAACTAACATTTGTCATTTCCTCCTGCTATTAATAATACCATCTTTCATTGTTTAATACTAGCCTTTTCCACTCACACAAATGAAGTGACATGCCAAAGGCACATCACTCCACCTAAAATGTACAACTTATTCCGTCTCATTATCTTCCCATCTCTTTATCTCACCGCATGCGATGATAACCCCTGCATCCCCGGAAGGCTGGCTTACGAAATCATCTGCATCGGCATGAATCATAACCGTTTTTCCTATAACATCTTCGGGATAAAAACGTTTCGTATAAAATGCACTATACGCCATTCCGTCATTTGCCAAAAGCGGTGGCATATCTCCTGCGTGTTGTGGATGAGGATTGCCCATAGGATTATAATGACCTCCATCCATCATAGACTGACAACTTCTTTCATCATGTACATGGAATCCGTGAAATTCATTTTCATCCGGCAAATTACGAACACTGACAACTACCAATGTCCCTCCATAAACTTCGTAAAACATTACACTGCCACTGATATCCGGATACATAGGCTTTCCGGATATTTCTGCCCCTGCGTATGGCATAGATGATAACATCGAAAACATACAAAACACCTCCGATGTAGTATATTCTTCTTTGGCAATTATGACACTCCGGTATTCTTCCTACCCCTCAAAATTCCGAAACACTTCATACACTATCCCGGATATCGCCACCCATAACACAATCATGGTTACAACCGGAACTTCCTGAATCTCGATTCCAAAGAGTCCGTAAATAAGTGCCTGTCCCACTACTCCGGCTGCCACGATAATCACTGTAATCAGATTTGAAAATGAATTGAATTTTGTATTTTGTAATTCCATATTTTATCCTCCTGTAAATAAAAAAATAAGAATCAGAAATGATTGCCTCATCTCTGATTCCCATTATCACTTATTTACTGTCCAAAAATACGGACTCATATTACATTTTCAAATCATACTGCCCAATTAATCTTTTAATTTCTTCCTTTACCGTCTCAACCACCTTCTCCGGTCCAACAATCTTCGCCCCATCCCCAAGTGCAATCACCCAGGCTAGGAACTGTCTGCTCACCGCAACCTTCACATTCACGTAAAAATGCTCTGCATCCACCTTAACCATCATTACATTTTTTCCGAATCGGTCAATCATAACCCCTGCCAGTTCATTCCTGCACAAAATCTTGACAGTTTCTTCCTCCCCGGAAAACATTCCAAACATCTTTTTCGCGTAAGCACCCATATCAAATTTCTGGAAGCTCGCCTTTCCTTCACGTCTATCCGAAAGGAGTTCAATTCGAAGCATTTTATCTACACGAAAATGCTTTATCTTATCTTCCGCACTGTCGAACGCCACCAGATAATAATTTTCATCGTCCCAGGAAAGTGCCCACGGACTTACCTGATAAAAGGCACCGTCTTTTCGAAGCACTTGTTTTTTATTTTCATCCCAATTAAAATATTGAAAACGAATCTGTACATTAGAAGCAATAGCCTGATGAATATTGTCTACATTATAAAAGATACTTTCATTGGATGTCTTAATTCGCTCCATCGTATAAACCTGGCGTTGCAGCTGAGATGCCTCATATTTACTTGCAAGGCCCTCTATCTTCTTAATCAATTCATTGGACTTTTTTGCAGTAATAAATTTTGCTGACTGCACCGAATCCACGAGTAGTTTCAGTTCCGCCAGTTCAAATTGACGGCTGACTACACGATAGGAATAAGCCTTATCTGTTTTCTCTCCTATAATATCCAATCCATATGAACAAAGATTTTGAATATCGTTGTAAATGCTTTTCCGCTCCGCACTCACACCGTAAGCTTCCAGTGATTCTAGAATTTCTGACATGGTAATGCTGTGAGTCTCATCTGTCTTCTCCAATAATATCTTCATTAAATATAGGATTTTTAGTTTTTGATTGTTGCCGGCTATTTTCATTTGTATCCGAATTTCCTTCCTGATCTCTTTCCTAAATTATATATATTTAGGCAAAATACGTCAACGATAAGTATTTTCATCAATCCACAACATTTGCACTTGACTTTATTATGGTAAATTGGTAATATGATGAAGTAAAATTGTTTTTAATTTAAAAGGAGAAATAGTTATGAAAAAATTAGTAACACTTATTTTAAGCCTTATTATGGTAATTTCCCTTGCAGCTTGCGGTTCTAACAAAGACCAGACAGACTTAGAAGCTGTAAAAGAAAATGGTAAATTAGTTGTTGGTATCACTGACTATGCACCAATGGATTTCAAAGAAGAAGGAAATGATGAATGGGTTGGTTTCGATGCTGACATGGCAAAAGCATTTGCAAAGAAACTTGGCGTTGAAGTTGAATTCGTTGAAATCGACTGGGACAACAAGATTATGGAACTTAATTCTGGAGCTATCGACTGTGTATGGAATGGTATGACATTGACAGATGAAGTAAAATCCGGTATGGATTGCTCGAATGCATATTGCAACAACTCTCAGGTTGTTATCGTTCCTGTAGACAAAGCTGATCAATATCAAACAGTAGAAAGTCTTGCAGATTTAAATTTCGTTGTAGAAACAGGAAGCGCTGGACAAGGCCAAGCGGAAGCGAACAAATTGGAATTCACACCGGTAGACACTCAGGCAAAAGCTTTGTTCGAAGTAAAAAGCCAAACTGCTGATGCTGCTATTATCGATGCTTTGATGGCAGGTGCCATGGTTGGTGACAATACGAATTATTCTGACTTAACTTACACAGTAAGCCTTGGCGATGAGGAATTTGGTGTTGGTTTCCGAAAAGGCTCTGACCTTGTAAAAGAGTTAAACGACTTCTTTGCAGAAAGTTATGCAGATGGCTCTATGATGAAATGTGCTGAAGAATATGGCGTACAAGCTGCTATCATTCCTCAGAAATAGTTAGTATAGAAAGCAGGAAATACATATGGAACAATTTATGGAACAACTGCCAATCGTTATTGAAGCATTAAACGTTGGCTTTATGCAGACATTGAAGCTTTTCTTTGTCACACTCATAGGCGCATTTCCGTTGGGACTGATTATCGCCTTTGGCTCCATGTCACGTTTCAAACCACTAAGTTATTTCACAAAGTTAATTGTTTGGATCATCAGAGGTACTCCTTTGATGATTCAACTTTTGATAATCTATTATTTTCCGGGATTGGTATTTAAAAATCCAATCTGGGGAACTGGTGAAGCCGGTCGTTTTCTGGCAGCAGCCGTATCTTTTATTTTTAACTACGCCTGCTACTTTTCAGAAATCTATCGTGGTGGAATTCAAAGTGTACCGGTAGGTCAGGAAGAAGCCGGACTAGTACTTGGCATGACAAAGACACAGATTTTCTTTAAAGTCAAATTACTTCAAATGATTAAGCGTATCATTCCACCGATGTCAAACGAAATCATCACATTGGTAAAAGATACTTCTCTTGCCCGCATTATTGCGTTGCAAGAAATCATTTGGGCTGGCCAGGCCTTCTTAAAAGGCTCACAGGGAATCTCCGGTGCAATCTGGCCACTGTTCTTTACGGCAATATACTACCTCATTTTCAATGGGGTTTTGACAGTTCTACTTGGTCGCTTAGAGCGAAAACTGGATTATTTCCGCTAGAAGGGAGGACATAGACGATGGCAATTTTAGAAATAGAAAATATTTGTAAATCCTTTGGCCGTACAGAAGTTTTAAAAAATGTCAGCTTCTCTTTGGAGAAAGGCCAGGTAGTGTCTATCATCGGTTCCTCTGGAAGTGGAAAGACAACTCTTCTTCGATGCTTGAACTTTTTGGAGCGCCCTGACAAGGGAATCATCCGTGTAAATGGTGAGACTTTATTTGATGCAGATGACCCTTCCACCCAATTGGAATCAGAAATCCGCAGGAAACGTCTTCGTTTTGGTCTGGTATTCCAGTCCTTTAACCTGTTTCCACAATACACTGCGCTGCAAAATGTTATGCTTGCAAAGGAATTATTAGCAAAGGAACTTCCTGATTATAAAGCAAGAAAGAAAGAGATTCATGAAGAGATTGAAGCCCAAGCGGTTGCTCTTCTAAAACAAATGGGACTTGAGGATCGGATGAACAACTATCCGCACCAGCTTTCCGGTGGACAATGTCAGCGTGTTGCGATTGCTCGTGCTCTCGCACTCCAACCGAATATTCTTTGTTTTGACGAACCAACTTCTGCTCTTGACCCGGAACTAACCGGTGAAGTTTTGAAGGTAATCAAGGAACTGGCGGATCATAATACGACCATGATTATCGTAACTCATGAGATGTCATTTGCAAAAGATGTATCCAACCACGTAATTTTCATGGATGATGGACATATCTTAGAACAGGGGGATCCGATTAGTCTCTTTGAAAATCCAACGGAGGAACGTACAAAGCAGTTCCTCGGACACTATGACAATGAATACATGTAAGATAAAATGACTGTGGAAACAAACCACAGTCATTATTTTTTTTGAATTCTTTTTAATATATCACGATACATTTTGTCTCGAAGCAATACTCTTCTTTCTTTGTTGATATGATATGATTTCATAAAATCCGGATTCTTATGAAAAAATAGGTCAACCTCTTTCTCTGATAAATTCACCAAATAATTCTCATAAAAATTCAGGTCGTCTCCTGTTATAAACTCCAACAAACTTTGATTTTTCACTTGATTTGACACGTTTCCATCTCCTTCGTTCCATCTCTCTACACAAATTATATTCTTATTTAGACTTTTTAGCAATAGTCGTTTGCAGACTTTCTTATAATAAATACATAAAATTTGAAAGAGGTGTTCCTATGGTATTCCAAAACATTCGCAACCTACGCGAAGATCATGATAAGATTCAGACAGAACTGGCTGAGTACCTAAATGTAAAGCAAACGACATATTCAAAATACGAATTAGGAAAGATTAATATTCCAATTGAAGTCTTCATCAAATTAGCTGATTATTACGATGTAACCATCGATTATCTTGTAGGAAGAGCAAAAGACAAAAAGTAAGGAATTGGTGCAAACCAATTCCCTTTATTGTGTAACACTTCTATTCTGCTATCTGACGATTCATCTTTGCTGCCTTAGCAAACACAAAATACCCTATCACAAACATAACTGCAATCACTGCCACACCGATATTCTGCTTTCCGGTAGCCTGAGCTACGGCACCTACTAACATAGTTCCCATAAAAGAAGCACTTTTCCCAAAAATGTCATAGATTCCAAAGTATTCCCCTGACTTTTCCGCCGGAATAATTTTTGCAAAGTAAGAACGAGCCAGTGCCTGAATTGCTCCCTGGAACATCCCTACACATACTGCCAGGAACCAAAATTCCCACTGTTTATCCAATTGAATTGCAAAGGCTGCAATTGCGGTATATGCTGCAATACAAACTTTTATAAGGGAGTCTGTCGGATATTTCTTTGATAATCTTGAGAAAATCAAAGCACATGGGAAAGCCACAATCTGTGTAACCAACAGAGCCAACAGTAATCCTGTAGAATCCAATCCAAGAGAACTTCCATAAGCTGTCGCCATAGAAATAATGGTGGATACTCCATCTATAAAGAAAAAATATGCAATCAGATAGATAAAAATATTCTTCTGCTTTCCTACTTCCTTTAAAGTGCTCCACAGACGCACAAAACTGGCCTTTACCGGTTTTTCCGGCAAAGCAATAAAGTTTTTCTGCTTGTACGATTTAAGTAGCGGAATCGTCACGAGAAGCCACCATATTGCGTTAATACAAAAAGCAATTGCCATAGCCACATTCATGGTAATTCCAAAAGACTCATACATCAGTACAAATACCAAAGAAAGTACGAAAGGAATACAACTTCCGATATATCCCCACGCATATCCGTGTGAGGATACCGTGTCCATCCTATCTTCTGTGGTAACATCTACTAACATGGCATCGTAAAATACCAAGCTGGCGTTGCAACCCACTTTTGCAATGACAAAAATGGCAAGGAACACAATCCAAGATGTTGGAAATGACAATGCGATACATCCAAACACACCTACCATCATGGAAATTGTAAATATTGGTTTCTTAAAATTCTCTGTATCTGCAATGGTTCCAAGTACCGGGCCAATAATTGCTACGAGCACCGTGGCCACCGATGCAGCATACCCCCAGTATGCAAGATAATCCACCTCCGAAATTCCTGCATTACCTGCAAGATAATTAAAATAGATTGGTATAATAGTGGATACCAACATAATAAATGCAGAGTTTCCCACGTCATACAAAATCCACGCTTTCTCTAATTTGGTTAATTTCATCTTATCCATTTTTCCTTTTCTCCTTAGTCATAAGTGCGTTCAAATCGCTCCGGTAACGACACATTGCCCTTTACTCTTCTATCATAACTTTCAATCAGCTTCGTTGCAACCAAAATCCCATTCTCATACCGATTTTCTAATTCTTGATTGGTCTTTTCACACTTTGGATTGTCATCATAGGTGTGCATCAACCCATAGTATTTTGTATATACCCCGGCAAGTTTTAATACTGCATTAATAATCTTTTGTTTCCATCTGCTTGGTGCCGTAAATATTTTCTTTACCAATCTGTATGTTTTCAGGGATTCTTTTATTTCCTCTCGCCTTAATTTTGGAAAGAAATGAAACATGGTCTCTACCGTCATATCATCTATTGGAATATATTTATAAATCGGATATGCCAGTGCATCTTTTTTATCCTTTCGAAGCAAATATTTATCGAACTCTCCTTCGATTTCCATATGACCCACACCTATATGTTTCACCATCTCTTCTACATATGGATGGCACTCGCTATCCAGGGCAAAATGACATATAAATCCAAGAATATAGGCATACTCCCGACTATTCCTGCCTTTTTCCTCAATGACCTTCACTGCATTTTCAAAGAATCCTTTTGCCTCTTCCTCGTGCATCCTGCTTCCCCACTTAGATACATGAGTGTGTACAACTGGTCGATAAAAGAAAAATGGGTCCGGACCCTGCATGCCAATGCGATACTGGGTGTAATACTTTTTTAATATGGTTTGAAGTTCTCCGTCTAATTGTTTGATAACATCTCCGCCAAAGCGGTTATGTGCGTATAATGCCGGCATAGTCTGCTCCTTTCATCATTCAATATACTTCAAAGTATACTTGATATAGCTGAATTCGTCTATATAAAATAATTAGACACGTCATAAGCGTTTTGCTTAAAATGACGTGTCTAACTATATTTAAGGTATTCGAATTTCTAATTTTTAGAATTTGCCTGCATCTGCTGCTTCTTGGATAGAAACTGCAACTGCAACTGTCATACCAACCATTGGGTTGTTACCAGCACCGATAAGTCCCATCATTTCTACATGGGCAGGAACTGATGAAGAACCAGCGAACTGTGCATCACTGTGCATACGTCCCATAGTATCTGTCATACCATAAGAAGCTGGACCAGCAGCCATGTTATCTGGGTGAAGTGTACGTCCTGTACCACCACCAGAAGCTACTGAGAAGTATTTCTTACCTTGTTCGATACATTCTTTTTTGTATGTACCAGCTACAGGGTGTTGGAAACGTGTTGGGTTTGTTGAGTTACCTGTGATAGATACATCAACTTTTTCTTTGTGCATGATTGCAACACCTTCTGTTACGTCGTTTGCTCCGTAGCAGTTAACTTTTGAACGAAGTCCTGTAGAGTAAGCTGTTCTGCTGATTTCTTTTACTTCGCCTGTGTAGTAATCCATTTCTGTTTCAACAAATGTGAATCCGTTGATTCTTGAAATGATTTGAGCAGCGTCTTTACCAAGACCATTTAAGATAACACGTAATGGTTTTTGACGAACTTTGTTTGCTTTTTCAGCAATACCGATAGCACCTTCAGCAGCTGCGAATGATTCGTGACCTGCTAAGAATGCGAAACAGTCTGTTTCTTCTTCTAATAACATTTTTCCAAGGTTACCATGTCCAAGACCTACTTTACGTTGGTCAGCAACTGAACCTGGGATACAGAAAGCCTGAAGACCTTCTCCGATTGCTGCAGCGGCGTCAGCAGCTCTTCTGCAGTCTTTTTTAATTGCGATTGCAGCACCTACGATGTAAGCCCAGCAAGCATTTTCAAAACAGATTGGTTGGATTCCTTTTACTTGATTGTAAACGTCTAATCCAGCATCTTTTGTGATTTTTTCAGCTTCTTCAATAGAAGCGATTCCATAGCTATTTAATACCGCATTAATTTGGTTAATACGTCTTTCATATGATTCAAATAAAGCCATTATGTATGTCCTCCTTCTATTATTCTTGTCTTGGGTCGATAATCTTAACAGCGTCAGCTACGCGGCCATATTGACCTTTTGCTTTTTCCCAAGCTGTTGTTGGATCATCACCTTTTTTGATGAAGTCTGTTAATTTTCCAAGGCTTACGAATTGGTAACCGATAATTTCATCGTTTTCATCTAACGCGATACCTGTTACATAACCTTCAGCCATTTCAAGGTAACGAGGACCTTTTGCTAATGTTCCGTACATTGTACCAACTTGTGAACGAAGTCCTTTTCCTAAGTCTTCAAGACCTGCACCGATTGGAAGACCATCTTCTGAGAATGCAGATTGTGTTCTACCGTAAACGATCTGTAAGAATAATTCTCTCATCGCTGTGTTGATAGCATCACATACTAAGTCTGTATTCAAAGCTTCTAAGATAGTTTTTCCTGGAAGAATTTCTGAAGCCATAGCTGCAGAGTGAGTCATTCCTGAACATCCGATTGTCTCTACTAATGCTTCTTGGATGATACCATCTTTTACGTTTAATGTTAATTTACAAGCTCCTTGTTGAGGTGCACACCAGCCAATACCGTGTGTTAAACCTGAAATATCTTTTACTTCTTTTGCTTTTACCCATTTTGCTTCTTCTGGGATTGGAGCTGGTCCATGATTAGCACCAATGGCTACTGGACACATTGTTTTTACTTCATGTGAATAAATCATGATTAAAACTCCTTTCAAGTATGTATTATTAAAATTTCTTCAAGCGGTGTTTGTTATTAATTTAACACCAACACTACTCTTTATTGTCGCATAAACTCGTCTCAATGTCTAGTCTTTTTTTTATCAGTTTAGCCATGCGACAAATATCATGGATTGCTGCGTCATGCTTGCATGTAAGCAGTCAATTCTGATATTTGACATATGGCGTTCTGCCAAAGCGAGAAGCAGCGAAGCAAATTCGAGCTGGCGTGGCTAAACTGTGTTTATCAGCATCTCCAGCAGCAATTCCAGTGCCTCTTCCACCGCTGCATTTCTGTTTTCTTCCCTGTTTCCTTGGAATCTGCATTCCTTTACAGAGGTTTCGCCATTCATATGACAAGCTACATATACAAGGCCTACAGGCTTTTCCGGTGTGCCTCCACCAGGTCCTGCAATTCCCGTAGTACTAAGTCCTACATCAGCCTTGGCTGCTTTCGCTGCACCTTCTGCCATCTCTCTTGCAGTCTGCTCGCTGACTGCGCCATATGTTTCTAATGTTTCATGAGACACACTAAGGAGTCTTTCTTTTGCTTCATTGGAATATGTAATGTGTCCTTCATTGTATACGCCCGAGGCACCGGACACATTTAGAATTCTTCCTGCAAGAAGTCCTCCCGTGCAGGACTCTGCTGTAGTAATTGTGTAATTGTTTTCCAGTAATTTTTTTACAATCTTTTCTTCTAGATTCATAGTTCCTACATTCCACCTTGTGTCAGCACTTGCTTATTCTTCCAAACATAGTCCACAAGAGAAATGACTGTAAGTGCAAGACCAATCCATACAACAACCCAAGTTACCATATGATAAATTGGATGATTGATGTTAAGAATCAACATAATAATCATGGTCATATGAGAAACTGTTTTGAATTTGCCCCAATAGCTTGCAGCAATGACAATTCCATTATCGGACGCCACTAAACGGAATCCACTGATAATAAACTCACGTGCAATGATAATCAGTACAATCCATGTTGGCAATTGATCGTTCTGAACCACCGTCAAGCAAATCAGTGCCGAACATACTAATAATTTGTCAGCAAGGGGATCCATAAACTTTCCGAAGTTGGTTACAAGATTATGTTTTCTTGCAAGATGTCCATCCAAGAAATCTGTAAAGCTTGCAACGCAAAACAGAGCAAGTGCAACATACTTACTTGCATCCCCTGCTAAAGGATAAAGCATAAATGCTACAAAAAACGGAACCATAATGACTCTTAATACTGTTAATTTGTTTGGTAAATTCATGATATTATCTCTCCTATCAAATCGTATTCTAATGCGCCTGTTACTCTTACTTTTGCGAAATCGCCTGACATTAACTCTTCATCCGATTCCACAAAGATCAGGCCATCCACATTTGGTGCATCTTTGTAGGTTCTTCCTACATATGCATTCTCATCGGCTACCTTTCCTTCTATCATGACTAGAACTTCCTTTCCAATCATCTCTTCAGCCAATTCAAATGCAATCTCTTGTTGAAGTTCCATCAGGTCAGCCTGACGATCTTCTTTGACACTTTCCTCTATCTGATCTGCAAATGTTGCTGCAGGTGTGTCCTCCTCTGGGGAATAGGTAAATACGCCCAGTCGGTCAAATTCCATCTCATCCACGAATTCCATCAGTTCTTCGTGTTGCTCCTGGGTTTCTCCCGGAAATCCTGTAATCAACGTGGTTCGAATGGCAATATCCGGAATCTCTCTTCGAAGTTTCCCCACAATTTCTACCAATTGCTCTTTGGATGTTCTTCTTCCCATCCGTTTCAGAATGTCATTGCTGGCATGCTGAATCGGCAAATCCAGATAATTGCAAACCTTGTCCTCTTCTTTGATTACTTGAATGAGTTCGTCTGTAATCTCCTCTGGATAACAGTATAAAATACGTATCCAATAGAGACCACTAATCTTACAAAGTTCCTTTAAAAGCCTTGGCAAAGACTTTTTCCCATACAAATCTTTTCCGTAAAGGGTAGTTTCCTGGGCTACTAGAATAAGTTCCTTCACTCCTTGCTCAACCAAGCTTTGGGCTTCTTTCAAAAGTCGTTCCATAGGTACACTTCTGAAATTTCCACGAATCTTTGGAATAATGCAATAAGTACAATGCTTATCGCACCCTTCTGCAATCTTAAGATAAGCAAAATGTCCACCTGTTGTTACCAGGCGCTGGCTGTCCACCTCCGGAAGTACATCAATGTCTTCCATCTGAAGGCTTCTGTGACCATCCATAGCCTCATTGATGGCTTCCACAATCTTGTCATACGAGGTAGTCCCCAAGACTGCATCCACTTCTTCAATCTCATCCAAAATCTCCTGTTTGTACCGCTGTGCAAGACAACCGGTTACAATCAACACTTTGCATGTGCCCTCTTTCTTATATTCAGCCATTTCTAAAATGGTCTGGATACTCTCTTCCTTTGCATCATGGATAAAACAGCAAGTATTAATGACGATGACATCTGCCATCTCTTCACTGTCCACCATCTGGTGGCCATGCTTGGCGAGAAGTCCCAGCATCACTTCTGTATCCACCAGGTTCTTATCGCACCCCAATGATACAAATAAAATATTCATAAACATTTTCTCCTATACATTCTTTGAGACAGATACCATGGCACCTGTCTCAGTCAATCTTTTATTCTTCTGTCTCATCAGCAATAATCTTCAATTGTGCGTTGTTCAACTCATCAATTGCAGTTGAGAGCGCTTTCTCGCCTGGTTTTGTATCTACCATTGGTTCATCTCCTGCAATGATCTGTCTCGCTCTTTTTGCTGTAGCAAGTACGATAGAATAACGACTGTTAACAATCTTAGTTGCTCCTTCTTCTATGTCTTGGTTTACTACTTTCATCAAATCTGAATATGATGGATGTAACATGTATGATTCTCCTTTCAAATGGCTTTTAGTTCTTCTTTAATCTGAGTCATAAACTCGGTGTTTCGCAGGGTTCTGTAATGCTCACTTTGAATAATATTGTGCATCTGCATCACACAGGTCTGTAAATCATCGTTCACTACAATATAGTCATAGGCTTCCAGACCTTCTGCTTCCTCTGCAGCACGTTGCATACGCTTCTCAACCACGTCCATAGTCTCTGTGCCACGTCCAATTAATCGCTCCTTTAAAATAGCTGCGCTTGGCGGTGTAACAAACAGAAGCAAGACTTGCGGAAATTGCTCTTTTACTTTTAATGCACCCTGAATCTCAATCTCCAAGATCACATCTTTTCCCGCATCAAGTTGCTGCTCTACATATGCTTTTGGTGTTCCATAATAATTTCCCACGTAGTTAGCATACTCTATTAATTCGCCTTGTGCAATCATTTTTTCAAATTCTTCTGTAGTTTTGAAAAAATACTCCTTCCCATCTACTTCCTGGCCACGTGGTTTTCGGGTAGTTGCAGAGATGGAAAGTGCATAATTGTCAAACTGTTTTAGTAATTCATTTACAAGTGTACCCTTGCCTGCGCCTGCAAATCCGGATACAACCAGCAAGATTCCTTTTGTTTTCATGATGACCTCCATTTACGGAGAACGTCAGACCTCAGACCACCTTCTTCGAAGGCTAACTGACACTTCGTGTCACTTGTCTGAGGTTTGATGGGCGTTTCGCCCATCTTCAGCCATGATTGTGAAAAAAACACTGCAAGCAGTCTTTTTTTCACCCTCACGGCTATGACGTTCTCAACTGTTATTCAATGTTTTGAATTTGTTCACGCACTTTTTCGATGCCTGTTTTCAAATCAATTGCATGGTTGGATACTTCCAAATCATTTGCTTTAGAGAGAATGGTGTTGGCTTCCCGATTCATTTCCTGTGCGATGAAGTCCAACTTACGTCCAATACCTTCTGTAGCTTGTAACGTGGATTTCATATGTTCAATATGACTCTTAAGGCGCACCGTCTCTTCATCGGTACAAATCTTATCTGCGAAGATGACCACTTCTGCGGCAAGTCTTCCTTCATCAATCTGTGCATCTTCCAAAAGTTCTTTGACTTTGTTTTCTAATTTTGCACGATATTCTGCAATAATCTCAGGTGAACGAATCTCAATGTGGCCAACCAATTCCAGCATCTCGTCCAGCTTCTCCAGAATATCTTTCTTCAGGTTCTCACCTTCTACAATTCTGGTCTCTACAAACTGTTCAAAAGCACCTTTTAACGCCTTCTCAAGTCCATTCCATAACTCTTCCTCATCCACTACCTGCTCTTCCATGGTAAGCACTTCCGGATAGCGCGACAACGTAGAAACACGAATGTCATTGTCCAGGCCAAAGGATTCCTGCATTTGCTTGAAATAAGAAAGATATTCTTCCGCAAGTGCCGCATTGTATTTTAATGCCACTTGATTTTCCGAAGTATCTTCATATGTAATGAAAATGTCTACCTTACCTCTTTGTGCATACTGTTTTAATAAGTTACGAATGGATGTTTCAAAGAAATTCAATTTCTTTGGCATACGGATATTTACATCCAAATATCTGTGGTTCACACCTTTTAATTCAACGGTAAATTTCCGCTGACCTTCTGTGATTTCGCATCTGCCGAAACCTGTCATACTTTTAATCATGTTATTTAACCTCTTCATCTTTCATGTCTTTGTTAAACCTAAATTTTATTATAATTCATTTTGAAAATTGCGTCAACTGAAAGGGTTTCCAAAAATATTTTTGCATGGTATACTTGTACTGGCTTGATAAAAGCTTTTATTCCAAGAAAGGATGAATAACACTATGGCTTTTGATGGAATTACCATTGCAAATATCGTACACGAATTAAGAGAAACACTTTTAGATGGACGCATCAATAAAATCGCCCAACCAGAAGAAGATGAATTACTTTTCGCAGTTAAGACACCAAGTGGCATGAAACGCTTATATATTTCTGCCAGTGCTTCTCTACCATTAATATATTTAACAGAGACAAATAAACCAAGTCCAATGGTTGCGCCGAATTTCTGTATGTTACTTCGCAAACATATAGGCAATGGACGAATCACAGATATTACACAGCCAAAATTGGAGCGTATCATTCGCTTCGAAATCGAACACTTAGATGAACTTGGGGATTTGTGCAAAAAATATCTCATTGTGGAAATCATGGGAAAACATAGCAACATTATCTTCTGCAATGATAAAGACCGTATCATTGACAGCATCAAGCACGTGTCGGCTCAGATGAGCTCTGTGCGCGAGGTGTTACCAGGACGGGACTATTTCATTCCGGAAACCGTGGAAAAGCTGAATCCTCTGGATGTTTCATTTGCAGATTTCTCTACTATTTTAATCGAAAAACCAACCAATCTCGGCAAGGCCATTTACACCAGTTTTACAGGTGTAAGTCCTGTTGTTGCTGAAGAGGTTTGTTATGTGGCCGGTGTAGATTCTTCGATTACACCAAAGGATTTGTCCGAAGATATATTGGTTCACTTATATAAGCAGTTTGTTTTGTTTTTTGAGAATGTGCATAAGGGGACATTTTCACCTTGCATTTACTATAATCAAGGAGAACCGAAAGAATTTTCCTCTGTACCACTCTCTCACTTTGGACAATATGAGCGAAATGCCTTTGAATCAGTTTCTCTGTTATTGGAAAATTATTATGCTTCCAAAAATAACATCACGCGCATCCGTCAAAAATCTGTGGACCTGCGAAAGATTGTGCAGACTGCCTTAGAGCGCAACCGCAAAAAATATGACTTACAGAGTAAGCAATTAAAAGATACGGAAAACCGTGACAAATATCGCGTATATGGTGAGTTAATCAACGTATATGGATACGGTTTGGAACAAAATGCCAAGCATTTGAAGTGTTTGAATTACTATACCAATGAAGAAATTATGATTCCTCTGGATTCTACTAAGACGCCACAGGAAAACTCGCAAAAATATTTTGATAAATATAATAAGCAAAAACGTACCTATGAGGCACTTATCTCTTTGATTGAAGAGACACGCAACGAAATCTTATATTTGGAATCTGTAAGCAATGCACTTGATATTGCAATGAGCGAGGATGACTTGAATCAGATTAAAGAAGAGTTAGTCGGTGCAGGATATGTCAGACGAAAATTCACGAAACAAAAGACAAAGATAAACAGTAAACCATTCCATTACATCTCCAGTGATGGATATCATATGTATGTTGGAAAGAATAATATTCAAAACGATGAACTCACATTCAATTTTGCAACCGGCTACGACTGGTGGTTTCATGCCAAAGGTTGTCCCGGCTCCCATGTAATTGTAAAAACAAACGGTGATGAACTTCCGGATAGAACCTTTGAGGAAGCAGGAAAACTGGCGGCTTACTACTCTAAAAATCGTGGCAGCGAAAAGGTGGAAATTGATTACATTGAGAAAAAACATGTAAAGAAGCCAAAAGGTGCGAAGCCTGGATTTGTGGTATATTATACCAACTATTCCTTGATAATCGATTCAGATATTTCCGGATTGCAATTGATAGAGTAAGTATAGAAAATTTTATGTAATTTCTTTAATGATGCTTTACAAGTATAAGGGCACAGATGTTCATCAACCTCATCTGTGCCCTTACATGTACATCAAACTGATTAAATTTTATTTATTCTTTCTTCCCAAGCAGATAATCAATAAACTGCTGCGCCGTTCTACCCGATTTTCCACCGTGGGCAAGTTCCCACTTGTTGGCTTCTAACAAGAGTTCCTCCTCCGGCATTTCAATACCATTTCTGGCAGCCAATTCTTTCACAATTACCTGGAATTCTTTCTTTTCCGGTCTTCCAAAGTAAATGGTTACGCCAAATCTTGCCACCAAGGAAAGTTTCTCTTGTACCGTGTCATTGGTATGGAGTTCTTCATCTCGGTCTGCCTTGTCACGGAATGTCTCCCGAACAAGATGGCGTCTGTTGGAGGTTGCATAAATCAGGATATTGTCAGGTTTCTTCTCAAGTCCACCTTCTATCACCGCTTTCAAATACTTATACTCGATTTCAAACTCTTCAAAAGACAAATCATCCATGTAGATAATAAACTTATAATTTCGATTTTTAATCTGGGCAATGACATGGTTCAAATCCTGAAATTGATGTTTGTAGATTTCAATCATGCGAAGCCCTTGGTCATAGTACTGATTCAAGATAGCCTTGATGGACGAAGATTTTCCTGTACCTGCATCACCGAAAAGTAGACAGTTGTTGGCTCTTCTGCCTTCTACAAAGGCTTCTGTATTCTCAATTAATTTCTTCTTTGGAATCTCATATCCAACCAAGTCGTCCAGATGTACATGAGAAATCTTTGTAATCGGAACAATCTCTGCCCCATCTTCTGTATGCTCCACACGAAAGGCTTTATGTAAACCAAACTTTCCAACGCCGAATTCTTTATAAAACTGTGTTAAAACTCTCTTGAATTCTTCTGTACTTTCACTTTTACCCAGTTTCAAACTTAATTCACAGATTCGGTCGCGGATTCTCTTATTGAATACTTTTCCGTGGCCCTTCACACTCTGATAATCTTTCAGCAGTGAAAGGCAATCAACACCCAGTGCCTCTTCCAATTTGTCAAAATCGTATGCAAATAATTCACGGAAGATTTCAAAATCGTGCATGGCTACTTTATTGATGCTTCCCTCAACCTCGCCGACGATTTCACATTCCGTACTGTATGCATTCTCATGGTTTGCGAGTAAGAATGTTAAATAATTGTGCCAAAGGTTTCCCTCAAATCCGTGACTATTCGCCAATTCCAAGATTTGATTCATGCACTCGAATAATAATGTTTTCAAATCTTCTTGGTTATAGTATTCACTTTGACAGTGATTCATTAAAAATGTCATATTGGTAAGCACTTCTTCGTGTTCCATATGTTTATATAGCAATAATTCATCTGTTCTCATATTTCAGCCCACTTTCCAATTTTTCCTGTCTCTTAAAAACTACGGTTCATTATAATACATTTATTTTAGAAAATCTACATTTTACCAAATATAGAGTTGAAAAACCTATTTTTTTGGTATATGATAGTAAGAGATTTTCGAATAGGAGGATATATTTATGAACGCAACAGAATGTATCAAAGGACGAAGAAGTATTCGCAAATTTAAGAATGATGCAATCAGTCATTCCTTATTAGAAACGGTTATTTCTAATGCTTCCTACTCTCCTTCTTGGAAAAACACTCAGATCACTCGTTATATTGCAATTGAAGACACTTCTATGATTCAAAAAATTGCAGATGATTTTACCCCAGATTTTAATTCTAATATTATTCGTCAGGTACCGATGCTGATTGCCGTTACTTTTGTAAAAGGACGCTGTGGCTTTGAACGAGACGGTTCTTTCTCCACCAAGAAAGGGGACCGTTGGCAAATGTTTGACGTTGGCGTAGCATGCCAGACATTTTGTCTTGCTGCTCACGAACAGGGACTTGGCACTGTCATTATGGGCATCTGGGATGAAGACGGGATTACTGAGTTGCTCCAGATTCCGGAGACCCAAGAACTGGCTGCACTCATTGCAATTGGTTATCCAGACATTGCGCCGGATGCACCGAAACGAAAATCTGTGGAAGATCTATTAACTTATCGATAAACTAGGAGGTTCACTTATGAGACATTTAATGAGTCCATTAGACTTAACAGTCGAAGAATTAGACAAATTACTGGATTTAGCCAATGATATTGAAGCAAATCCTGAAAAATATGCCCATGCCTGTGCAGGGAAGAAATTGGCCACACTGTTCTTTGAACCAAGCACAAGAACACGCCTCAGCCACGAAGCTGCCATGTTAAACCTTGGTGGAAATGTACTGGGCTTCTCTTCTGCCGACTCAAGTTCAGCAGCAAAAGGAGAAACCGTTTCCGATACTGTTCGCATGGTTTCCTGCTATGCAGATATTATTGCCATGAGACATCCAAAGGAAGGTGCACCTATGGTTGCAGCCCGCCATTCTTCAATCCCGATTATTAATGCAGGAGACGGCGGCCACCAGCATCCAACCCAGACGCTCACCGACCTTTTGACAATCCGTTCCTTAAGCGGAAGACTTGACAATCTGACTATCGGACTTTGTGGTGACTTAAAATTCGGACGTACTGTGCATTCTCTAATTCACGCATTTGCACGTTACTCAAATATTAAATTTGTATTGATTTCACCGGAAGAACTTCGACTTCCAAGCTATATGCGCAAAGACGTATTGGACAAGTTGTCTATCCCATACAAAGAAGTCGAACGTTTGGAAGATGCACTTCCTGAATTAGATGTTCTTTATATGACACGTGTTCAAAAAGAACGTTTCTTCAACGAAGAGGACTACATCCGCATGAAAGATTTCTATATCTTAGACAAAAAGAAAATGGAATTGGCTCCGGAACACATGCTGGTTCTTCATCCACTTCCAAGAGTCAATGAAATTGCTGTGGAAGTTGACGAAGACCCACGTGCCGTATACTTTAAGCAAGCACAATATGGTGTTTATGTTCGTATGGCTTTGATTCTTACGTTGCTGGGAATTGAAGTAAAATAATTCAGTATAGAAAGGAAGAAAATCATGGTAAAGAATTCATTAAACGTTAGTACTCTTTCTGAAGGTTTCGTACTTGACCACATTGAGGCTGGAAAAAGTATGGATATTTATAAATACTTAAAATTAGACAAACTGGATTGCTGTGTCGCTATCATCAAAAACGCAGCCAGTAAAAAGATGGGCAAAAAAGACATCATTAAAATTGAATGCCCAATCGACATCATTGATTTGGACATCCTAGGTTTTATCGATCATAACATTACGGTAAACATCATCAAAGATGAAAGAATCGTAGAAAAGAAACGTTTGGAACTTCCAAAGCAGATTACTAATGTAATCCGTTGCAAGAATCCACGTTGCATTACTTCTATTGAACAAGGACTTGATCATATATTTGTTTTAACAGATCCGGAAAACCAAGTTTACCGCTGTCAGTATTGCGAAGAGAAGTATAAATAAATTTGAAGCAAGACGATAAGCCGGGTTATGTCGTTGAACGGTCATCTATCTAGACCTGCTGTTGCCAACAGGCTCAAGCAACCTACCTAAAACGTGACGGGCCGCCACATTGTTTTTATTCGGTTTTGCTTCGGATGGGGTTTACATGTGCCCCCCTTGTTACCAAAGGGGCGGTAGTCTCTTACACTGCCCTTCCACCCTTACCAAGGGAGAAACAAAAAGTTTCTTACCCTTGGCGGTACATTTCTGTTGCACTAGCCTTGGAGTCGCCTCCACCGGACGTTATCCGGCATCCTGCCCTGTGAAGCCCGGACTTTCCTCTCCTGCGGCCTTTCGGCACTTGCAGCAGCGACCGTCTGTCTTACTT
>JAZQBW010000112.1:0-41788 GCA_045545895.1 Faecalimonas sp. | reverse complement strand
AAGAACTATTATCTATTCTGTTATGGTCTTCCTATGTCTGCTGACCCGAACGTAGCATTAAATGAGGAAGCCAATTACACTGAGAAATTCAAATTAACTGAAAAGATTACTTCTGTCACCTGGATGGATGATGATTCTGCTGTGGAATTCACACAGAATGGGGAAGATGTGGTTATCAGAACTGTTCCATTTACATATGGAAGAGACCTTGTGGTACGTGTTGCAAAGATTGTGTGCGAATAAGACAAAACCCGATAGCATTTTGATATGCTACCGGGTTTTTTCGGCTCTCCGACAAATGTTGGGGTTCGCGAAAAAGGGCATGGGCGCAAGCGGCGAGTGTGGAGACTACGCGGCGCACCATGCTTTCTTTTTGAAATTTGCAAGTGGCTTAGATTTTCTTAATATTTGTTTCGTAATAACATCATGCACAAAAAGTTTGTCTGAGCAGAAAAAGTACCACTGAAAGCCTTGAAAAAAGAAAGCATGGTGCGCCGCGTAGTCTCCACACTCGCCGCTTGCGCCCATGCCCTTTTTCGCGAACCCCAACATTTGTCGGAGAGCCGTTTTTTTATATGACTTTCATGCCATTTCTATTTCTCTTTACTTGCCTTTCCAAGCACTAACAATACTGCTACCATCAACACTGCACCAACTGGCAATGAAATCCATGCGCTCTTTGTAAGACCTGCTACAATGTATGTTACAAAGGATACCGCTGCAACTGTAATGGCATATGGAAGCTGGGTAGATACGTGATTCACGTGATTACACTGTGCTCCTGCCGAAGCCATAATTGTGGTATCTGAAATCGGTGAACAGTGATCTCCGCAAACAGCACCTGCCATACAAGCAGAGATACCGATAATCATAAGTTCTGGATTGCTTTCTCCAAATACAGCAACTACGATTGGAATCAAGATACCAAATGTTCCCCAAGATGTTCCTGTTGCAAATGCAAGACCGCAGCCAATCAAGAAAATAATTGCAGGTAAGAATGCCATCAAATCTCCGGCAAATCCTTTTACTGCTGTTTCCACAAATTCTTTTGCACCAAGGCTGTCTGTCATGCCCTTCAATGTCCACGCAAATGTCAAAATTAAGATAGCAGGAACCATCGCCTTAAATCCGTCTGGAATACATCTCATACAATCTGTGAATGTTAATACTCTACGTACTAAGTACAAAATAATTGTTATAACTAAGCCAAAGAAGCTTCCAAGCGCCAATCCTACTGAAGCATCACAATTTGAAAACGCTGTAATAAAATCTTCTCCACTAAAGAATCCACCTGTATAAATCATACCAATTACACAACATACAATTAAAGAAATAATCGGGATTACAAGATCGATTACTTTTCCTTTTGCATTCACATATTCAGATGACGCATTATCATAAGGACGATCCTCTGTTGTATAAAGGTCTCCTTGCAGTGCATTGAGTTCGTGTTTTTTCATTGGGCCGTAATCTACTTTTGTTACAACCAATACAATCATCATTAAAATAGTAAGTAATGCATAGAAGTTATATGGGATTGCTTTGATAAATAATTCAAATCCATTGTCTCCTTCTACACAACTAGCTACTGCCGCTGCCCATGATGAAATTGGTGCAATAATACAAACAGGAGCTGCTGTTGCATCAATTAAGTAGGATAATTTTGCACGGGATACATTATGTTTGTCTGTTACCGGACGCATAACGCTTCCTACTGTCAAACAGTTGAAATAGTCGTCGATAAAAATCAAAACTCCAAGAGCAATAGTTGCCAGTTGTGCACCCACTCTGGATTTAATGTGTTTACCTGCCCATGCACCAAACGCTGCGGAACCTCCAGCACGGTTCATCAGGCATACCATTGCTCCGAGGATTACCAAGAATATCAAGATACCCATGTTATATCCATCTGTCAGAGCTGCTAAAAATCCATTGTTATAAATGTGTAAAACTGTTCCTTCAAAGGAGAATCCAGAATAGAATAATCCTCCTACTAAGATACCAATAAATAATGAACTATACACTTCTTTTGTAATCAGTGCAAGTACAATCGCTACAACTGGTGGTACCAACGACCAAGGTGTAGCAAACATTTTTGGCAATTCTGCCACTTCCGCTTCTGCCGCAAATACTGTCATAGACATCATCGCCACTAACAACAATACTGTTGCCACTGCTTTCCATACGTTTTTCTTTGTCATACGCATGATACATTTCCTCTCTTTCTCTTATCAGTTTGATTGAACAACTTCATAACACAAGTGCATATGTTGTTTTCTACAAAATATAAAAACCACAAACATACTGCAAGGCATGTCTGTGGCTTACATTCGACAAATGATATTTTATCTTTGATAGCACTCCACACCTTATGTGACAGTACGTTACATCTTCTGTAACGTCCCAGAATCATCTCCCTGGACAAGAAAACTCATCTTCGGCAGATTCCCCTTTCGCTGCAACGGCTGTCCAACCTTGTTGCGTACTACTCATGAAATCCGCGCCTCTATCTTTTAGTCATTCAATTGACAGTATTATAGCATACCGCATGACTGTTTGCAAGCAATTAAAAATCCCAGTGCAGTCCTGCACCGGGATTCCAATTATTTTACGAATTATTCAGCATCTTCTCCATGAAGCGCAATCAATTTCTTCAGATAATCATATCTTTCTTTTGCTTCTGCTTCATTTCTTGTAAATAATTCTTCTGCTCTTTCCGGATTCGTTCTTGCCAAAGCATTGTAACGAACCTCACCATTTAAGAAGTCTCTGTATTCTTCTAGCTTCGGTTCTTTGCTATCAAGTGTGAACTTGTTACCTTCTGCTGCCGGATTGTAACGGAAGTTATTCCAGTATCCACATTCTACTGCTAATGCTTCTTCTGTCTGAGCTTTGCTCATACCTTTCTTGATACCGTGGTTGATACATGGAGCATAAGCAATGATTAATGATGGTCCTGGGTAAGCCTCCGCCTCTGTAATTGCTTTTACAGTCTGGTTGAAGTCAGCACCCATAGCGATTTGTGCTACGTATACATAACCATAACTCATAGCGATACTAGCCATATCTTTCTTCTTCACTTCTTTACCAGCTGCTGCAAATTGCGCAATTGCACCTGTTTTCGTAGATTTCGAAGACTGTCCACCTGTGTTAGAGTAAACTTCTGTATCAAATACCATAATGTTTACATCTTGACCAGATGCTAATACGTGGTCTACGCCACCGAATCCAATATCGTATGCCCATCCATCTCCACCGAAGATCCATTGAGATTTCTTAGCCAAGAAGTCTTTGTTCTTCACGATGTCTTTGCATACTTCACAATCGCATCCTTCTAATGCAGCTACCAATTTGTCTGTTGCTGTTCCATTTGTAGCACCGCAATTAAATGTATCTAACCATTCTTGACATGCTGCTTTTGCTTCCTCCGAACATTCTTCAGATGCTGCAACTGCTTCTACTTTTGATTTTAAGCCGGCACGCAAAGCTTTTTGAGCCAATAACATACCGTAACCAAATTCAGCGTTATCTTCGAATAAGGAATTCGCCCATGCTGGACCTTGTCCTTTTTCGTTTACTGTATATGGTGTAGATGGTGAAGAATTACCCCAGATTGATGAACAACCTGTCGCATTTGCAATGTACATTCTATCACCAAATAATTGTGTTACTAATTTTGCATAAGGGGTTTCCCCACAACCTGCACAAGCACCTGAGAATTCAAGCAATGGTTGTTTGAATTGGCTTCCCTTCACTGTTGTTTCTTTGAATTTTGCAACCACTTCCGGTTTTACAGGAATCGCACGACCATAGTCGAAGTAATCTTGAGAACCTGCATTTTCTTCCATATTGCCCATAACAAGCGCTTTTGCACCCTTCTTTCCTGGACATACGTTCGCACAGGAACCACATCCTGTACAGTCGTAAGCAGAAACTGTAATCGCAAATTTCACACCTGGCATACCAATCATGTCGATTGTTTGAAGTCCTTCTGGAGCCTTCGCCATTTCTTCTTCTGTCAAAGCAATTGGACGGATAACTGCGTGTGGACATACATATGCACAGCGGTTACATTGGATACAGTTTTCCGGCTGCCATACTGGGATATCTACTGCAATACCACGTTTTTCATATGCAGCTGTACCAGATGGTGTTGTACCATCCACGTATTCTGTAAATGCTGATACAGGAAGATTATTTCCTTCTTGTGCATTTACTTTTGCCTGAATATTCTTAACGAAGTCTACAACTTCTGTTCTGCCGCCTTTTACTTCCGGTGCAAATAAGCCTTCATCTGCACAATCCTTCCAACTTTCAGGAACCTTGATTTCTACAATCTGCTGTGCTCCGGCATCGATTGCATCGTAGTTCATCTGAACTACATTATCACCCTTCTTACCATAAGTAGCTTTTGCAGCTGCTTTCATAAGCTCGATTGCCTGTTCCTCTGGAATGATATTTGCAAGTTTAAAGAATGCAGATTGGAGAACAGTATTGATACGTCCGCCAAGTCCGATTTCCTTACCAATCTTAATACCATCAATTGTGTAGAATTTGATGTTGTGGTTTGCAATAAATGCTTTTACTTGTCCTGGTAAGTTTGCTTCAAGACCTTCCATATCCCATGAACAGTTGAGTAAGAATGTTCCTCCGTCAACTAATTCTTGAACCATGTTGTATTTATTTACATAAGATGGGTTGTGACAAGCAACAAAGTTTGCCTGTTTAATTAAGTATGTTGACTTAATTGGTTTCTTACCAAAACGAAGGTGTGACATGGTAACTCCACCTGATTTCTTAGAATCATAATCAAAGTATGCTTGTGCATACATGTCTGTATTGTCACCAATAATCTTAATAGAGTTCTTGTTGGCACCTACTGTACCGTCTGCACCAAGTCCCCAGAATTTACAGTTGATGGTTCCTTCCGGTGTGGTAACTAATGGCGCACCTACTTCTAATGAAAGGTTTGTCACATCATCCACAATACCGATTGTAAATTTTTGTTTTGTGCTGTTTTCGTAAACTGCAACGATTTGAGCCGGTGTCGTATCTTTTGAACCTAATCCATAACGTCCTGTAAAGATAGGAACAGCGTCAAATTTTGTGCCTTTTAATGCTGCTACTACGTCTAAGTACAATGGTTCACCAAGAGCACCTGGTTCTTTTGTTCTGTCTAATACGGAAATCTGTTTTACTGTTTCAGGAATCGCTGCAATCAAAGCTTCTGCTGAGAATGGTCTGTAAAGACGTACCTTTACAACACCCACTTTCTTGCCCTGTGCTACCAAGTAATCTACTGTTTCATCAATGGTATCACAAACAGAACCCATTGCCACAATCACGTGCTGAGCATCTTCTGCACCATGATAGTTGAACAATTTATAATTTGTTCCGATCTTCGCATTTACTTTATCCATGTAATTCTGTACTACCCCCGGCAATGCATCGTAGTATGGGTTACATGCTTCTCTTGCCTGGAAGAAAATGTCCGGATTCTGTGCAGAACCCCTCTGGCATGGATGATTTGGATTGAGTGCATTCATTCTAAATTCATGAATGGCATCCAGATCTGCCATATCTTTTAAGTCTTCATAATCCCATGTTTCAATTTTTTGAATCTCATGAGATGTTCTAAATCCATCAAAGAAGTTGATAAATGGAATCTTTCCTTTGATTGCTGATAAATGTGCAACCGGTGTTAAGTCCATAACTTCCTGCACGCTTGATTCACAAAGCATCGCACATCCTGTCTGACGACATGCATATACGTCTGAATGATCACCAAAAATAGATAACGCATGACTTGCAATTGCACGAGCTGATACGTTGATAACGCCTGGCAATTGTTCTCCAGCCAATTTATATAAGTTAGGAATCATAAGGAGCAATCCTTGTGATGCTGTGTATGTTGTAGTTAATGCTCCTGCTGCCAGAGAACCGTGTACGGTACCTGCTGCACCTGCCTCTGATTGCATTTCTGTTACTTGTACAGTTTGTCCGAAAATATTCTTTCTGCCTTGTGTAGCCCATTCATCTGTTGCTTCTGCCATAACAGATGATGGAGTAATAGGGTAAATCGCTGCAACATCTGTGTATGCATAGGAAGCATGAGCTGCTGCATGATTACCATCCATGGTCTTCATTTTTCTTGCCACTTTTTGTTCCTCCTTTAATACTTCTC
The DNA here is from genome assembly GCA_045545895.1 of Faecalimonas sp. Taxonomy (GTDB): domain Bacteria; phylum Bacillota; class Clostridia; order Lachnospirales; family Lachnospiraceae; genus Faecalimonas. The sequence goes on along the minus strand of JAZQBW010000112.1, from coordinate 35,604 downwards.
GCACATCCCCGATATGTGCTTCTCATATATTCTAAATTATACAACGCCCACCTCTTAAAATCTAGATATTTTTTCACTATTATTGTACCTTTTGGGAAACATTCTGTTAATTTCTTATATTTTCCAATTTTTCAGACAATTGTCATTTTTTTAACAAAAAAGAAACCGCCTATGCCGGCGATTTCCCTCTTTTACGTCTTAATATTATAATTGTAATAATAGAAACAACTACCAATACAGCCGCCAGTACTTGAGATACCGGAAGTCCTATTCCGGGTATCAGCAATTGGTCTGTTCGAAGCCCTTCTATCCAGAACCGTCCTACGCCATAACCCAATAAATACAGCAAGAAAATTTCACCTTGGAATTTCTTATGTTTTCTCCATAAGAGGAGTCCCGTCAGCACTGCCAGATTCCAGAGAGATTCGTATAAGAATGTAGGATGTACCTGAATATAGGAAATCCCGTCAAGCACTTCTATGTGTTCTCTCATAAGTTCCGTTACATCACTACTTCTTACTGCATCCAAAGGAAGTCGCATGGCCAACAGATTATCCGTATATTCTCCAAAAGCCTCCCTGTTAAAGAAATTCCCCCAGCGACCGATAATCTGTCCTAATATAAGTCCCAATACTGCCGTATCTGTAATCTGCCAAAATGAAAGTTTCTTGATGCGGCTAAATACATACACCACAAGTACTGCGGTAATGACTCCGCCATAAATAGCAAGTCCTCCTTCGCGAATATTAAAAATACTCAGCAAATCATCTTTGTAACTATCCCAGGAAAATATCACATAATAAATTCTGGCACCGATCACCGAAAGAACCACTGCATACATTGCCAAATCATAATAGGTATCCGGGTCTTGTTTAGTGCGCTTTGCCTCATGGACCGCCATTAAAATTCCGGCAATCACACCCAGTCCGATAATCATACCATAATATGCTATCTCAAATCCAAAAACCGAAATGCTTTGTCCTACATTTTTCAGATATATTCCCAGATTCGGAAAACTAATCGTTGTAGTCATACACTATCCTCTCTCTCAATACATTGCATCCAACTATACATTAAATCGGAATAAGATAATGTCTCCGTCTTGCACGACATACTCTTTTCCTTCCAATCTTACAAGTCCTTTTTCTTTGGCTGCTGTATATGTGCCACAAGCCATCAGATCATCATAGCTTACGATTTCAGCCCGGATAAATCCTCGTTCAAAATCGGAATGAATCTTACCAGCCGCCTGTGGTGCCTTAGTTCCCTTCTTAATTGTCCAAGCACGAACCTCCGGCTCCCCCGCTGTCAGGTAACTAATTAAGCCTAACAAACTGTAACTTGCTTTGATCAGTTTTTCCAAACCAGATTCAGAAAGTCCCAGATCCTCTAAAAACATTTTCTTTTCATCATCGTCCAGTTCTGCTATTTCCTGTTCAATTTGTGCACATACAACGAATACTTCACAGCCTTCTTTTGCTGCAAATTCTCTGACAGCCTGTACCCCTTCATTGTCTGCGCCGTCATTTTCCAAATCATCTTCTGCCACATTTGCCGCAAAGATAACCGGTTTGTATGTTAATAGATTATAGCTTTCAAGCCATGCCAATTCGTCTTCATCATTCACTTCAAAACTTCTTGCCAGATTATCGTTTTCCAGATGCGCTTTGATACGTTCCAATAACTCTAATTCTTTTGCTACTGTTTTATCGTTGCGAGCCACCTTCACTGCTTTTGCAATACGTCTCTCTAAGATTTCAATATCAGAAAAAATCAATTCCAAGTTAATGGTTTCAATATCACGAAGTGGTGCAATGCTTCCGTCTACGTGAACGATGTTGCTATCTTCGAAACATCTTACCACATGTACAATGGCGTCAACTTCTCGAATGTTGGCAAGGAACTGGTTTCCAAGTCCTTCTCCCTTAGAAGCACCCTTTACAAGTCCTGCAATGTCTACAAATTCAATAGCAGCCGGAACGATTTTCTTTGTGTGATACATTTCTCCCAAAACATCCAATCTCTCATCTGGTACAGTAACCACTCCCACATTCGGGTCGATGGTACAGAATGGGTAGTTTGCTGATTCTGCTCCTGCCTTTGTTAATGAATTAAATAATGTACTTTTTCCTACATTTGGTAACCCAACAATTCCTAATTTCATAATTTATCACATCTCCTTTGTTTTATGGGGCTTTGAACACTTTTGAATTTGCGTTTACGCCATTTCTACGCCATTACCCCACACTGTTATATCTATTTTCAAATAGTCTTATTGCCCTTGTCATTGAATCATCCGTTACATGAACATAAATATTCATTGTTGTTTGAATGCTCGCATGACCTAGTAATTCGGCAATCAAACTATCATAGCAAACCGCACTGATACAATAGATATATACTACCACGAAAGCATTTTTCTCACAAGTCATTTGGGGAAATTTTGCAGTTCGAGTATGGTTTTCCTTAGGCATAAAGTATTTTAGATGACGCTATTTATAAACACAAAATTAAAACGCCTACACTTCAAAATGTAAGCGTTTAGTAATCGTTTACAATGTGATTTCCCCTGTAATATCACATTGCATTTGAGGAATCTCAACAAGAGACTTGTCTTTACGTGCTCTACGAATTTTCTCCCCTACAACACTGTTAGGTCCTAAAAAATCCATATCAACAGCATATTGAAAAGCCTTTTTAATATTGTTTTCCCCTTTTTGTTTCAACGAATCACCATTTGGATAAACTCCATGTATGTAAGAAAGAAAATGATACAAAAACTCATCATAATTTTGTCCCATACAAGCATACGATGGTTCCCCTTTTATATTTGCGGTCATTACACACGCATTATTTATTTTGTAATCCAATATATTACCGGCAAAACATTGTCCTAACAACAAATATTTTCTTGCTTCTACTTGTTGCAACATCTGAACTAATTCTTGTAAGCTTATTGTATCACATCCCCAAAGGCAAATATCACCACCATTTTCTTCTCCACCATGATTACTAACAATTAACACAAATTCATCTGTTTCATCTAAATCGTGTATGATACTTTTCAATGCTTCAGTAATGTATCGCTTCTTAGCTTCTTTTGTCTTGATAATATTTCCCACAAAACTCAAGTCTGCACCATCGGCGTAAAAAACTTCTATATTGGATTTATCAAACCCACAATCATTAACTAACACCTCATATGCAAATTCTAAATCATTCTTATATCGTGGAGCATTTGAATTCCGATTAACTCCTCCAGACAGTAGTATTGCATGTTTCTTCATCTTCATTGAACTCCTGATATACTTTTTCTAGTCGTACTGTATCGGAAACACCTCGGTTATAGTCAACTCTTTCTATACAATTGTCATTTACAACTAAAAGATACTGACAAGGGTGTTCCCAATTTGCAAACGGTAGTGGATCAAAGAAGAATAACCATCCCGAAATATCTTCTGGCAGATGATTAAATATCTTTTCACCAAAATAATCTTTAATTTGACTAACTTTCATCGCATCTGCTGATACATATAATTCTGTAAATTCATCTTTTTCTTCGCGAAATACTTGACATGCTTTTGTAATAGCTTTTGGCTTTGAAATAACGTCATTCATCGATACTTTTAAACCTTTCTCATCATCAAAAACACTTACGAATCTTTCGATATTGAAGTTATCTATGTCAAAATAATATTGATGTATATCAACATATGATACTAATGCTACATTCATCATAGGATAGTCCGTTCACCCACTTTCTTTATTTCATATGTTTGTAAGCCATCTAATATGTACGGAGAATGTGTTGTAAATATAAACTGACAGTTAGGAAACAGTTCACGAAAAGCAGGAACCAATTTACGTTGCCATTTAGGATGAATATGACAGTCGATTTCATCTATCAAAATAACTGCTTCTTTCATATAGAACTCTTCTCCATCAAAATCTGGTGCTAACGCTAGTCGTCTTATTATATCTAAAACAATTGAAAAGATACTTTTGAATCCATCGCTTAACATATCTATAGATAGTTGTTGTCCATCTTCTTCATTTTTAAACATTATACTTCCATTTTGATTAATTGTTTCAAATTTCAGAGGATGTAATAACAATTCAAAAGCCTTAATCATGTGTTTATATATTTCTTGATTTCTTGGGGTTGGGTCTTTAAGCCTCGTATAATCCATATTTACAATCCATTGTTTTAGTTCTAAATCTCGATAAAGATTTTGTCCGCTTTTGCTTATATTTGAAGATAATGCACCATCTTTTGCACTTTTAACTTGTTGTAAATTAGGTCCTGCTGGATTTTTATCAGACACAAATCTAAACGGGTCATAATACATAATATGTCCCACTTGTTCGCTCCATAATAAATCTGCCATCGCATTCAAATATTGCTCAGAATTTTCTACTGACGTTCCTGCTGGCGAAAATAAGAAATCTTTCATTTTTTCAAATTCAGAAACCAAATGCATGTACGCCATTTCAATATTATCTTCCTGGAACTCAAGTATATTTTTTTCATTTTCATTCAATTTTAAATTCAAATCAACTTTTAAGTAGGTTTCATTATGAGATACTGCATCATCATTAAAAGTTTCTCCTTGATATTCATTTTCTATTGCAGAAAATGTAGCAACAATTGCTTTTAAAATTGTTGATTTGCCAGTACCATTTGCTCCAACAAGAGCACATACCGATAGCGGTTCTTGTGTTCCTTCTTTCAATAATGAAATAGTCTCATTTGAAAAACACTTTACATTTTCCAGTTCAATCTTGCTTATTTTCATAGTATTGCCTGCCTATTCTCCAAATATATTCAACATCAAATTATAGTTTCTGAATTCTCTTACTTAAATCTTGGCGTCAACCTCACATATTATACCACAATCTGACATCATTATGATAACATATTTGAACCAAGATTGACAATAGTAAGTAAGGTTTGTTTATGTATTTATCTATTATCTAGCAGAGAAGAATCTGATAATCACTGCACATTGTTATATCTATTTTCAAACAGCCTTATTGCCCTTGTCATTGAATCATCCGTCACATGAACATAAGTATTCATTGTTGTTTGAATGCTCGCATGACCTAGCAAATGTTGTAAGACTTTCGGTTGTACTCCACTTTCTATTGCCCTCGTTGCGTATGTATGTCGTAATGTATGCATAGAAAATGGTGGGATTTCTGCTTTCTCACACAACTTGTATAAGTGTGTATCATAAGAACTGTTCTTTGCAGGCATTCCTGTACGGAAGTTAATAAAAACAAGGTCACTCAATCTCATACTTGCAGTCTGTCCTGTTAGCCTGTCGGTGTATGTTAACACCTGGTGCAACTCCTCTGACAATTTCTGCTTCTTCCTCATTTGCTTCAATTCAAGAAACAGTTGATATGCTCGATTGGTAAGTGGAATTGTCCTGTAACTTGTCTGTGTCTTTGGTGGACCTGCTCGCCACTCCTTTTGTCTGTGTCTAAACTCTAATGTTTTATTGACAGTAAGTGTACGATTGTCCCAATCAATCATATCCCACGTCAATCCTATCATCTCGCCTGTCCTAAGTCCTGTTTCGAGTAAGATGGCGTATTGATAATAATTGTGAGAACTTTCTGCCACTTCTAAAAACTTCTGTTCTTCTGCTACACTCAACACTCTATGCTCGCTTGCAGGTTTGACAGGCTTTGTATACCTCACACCATCCATAGGATGTTTGGAAATCACATCATTCATAACAGCAGAGCGAAACATTGTCCCCATTGTGATATATGCCTGCTTGATAGTTGACCCTGCATAATCATCCAACATTCGATTCAAAACCAATTTACAATTCATTGGCTTTACATCACACATACTCATACTACCAATGTATGGTTTGATGTTCTTCTCATATCGTTCCTTGTAATTTCTTCGAGTGTTCGGCGATAGGTCTACTATAAGATTGTCATACCAATATTGAAACCAATCATTTACACTAACAGAAGATGTGACCCCTGTTGTGCCATGCGTATCTTCATATCGTGCGTCTGCGAGCCAATTACGAGCCTCTGGCAAGGTATAAAAATACTTCTCTACCCTCTTACCTCTCTTGGTTACATATCGTGCTGAATATCTTTTATCTTTTCTTTGTGAAAGCCCTGTTCCAAGTTCTTTCCCCTTTAAGTCTTTTCCCATTGTTCTATCCTTTCTCTGTGAAAGAGAAAAGAGCCTGATACAATGCGTTTATTGTACCACGAAAGCCCTTTTCCCTCAACATTTTTGTGATATTTTGTTGTTAATTTCGTGCGTAAATCTTTTTGTAAAACATCAAATAGCAATTGTATTGCTGATGTATTTTTCAAATTCTTTACGCTTAACCAGTTTCTTTGCTCCCACAAAAAATGCAAACGGACAATTTGGCATACGCAACATCTTGTCTATTTTGTTAATTCCAATATTGGAATATGCAGAAGCTTCTTTAACTGTTAACATTACTTTCTGTGGAATAGGTACTGTAATGTTACTTTCCACACTACTTGCCTCCTTTAACTAAAAAAATATTATTACTATATGTACCACCACCATCTCCACCATCTCCATTCATCTCCATTTTATTGATGATATTTTTGCCGATAATTTCGATGGTGTAATGGTATCTCCATTGGTATCTCCATCCAACAACACTCCATTTTTACTGAATTACTTCATCATATGGAGGTAATGTCGATGAATGGTCATTATAAAAAATGAGATATGTTCCATCTTTTCTTGTCCTATCAAATTCATATGTGATACCCATCCCATTAAGATTACTTTTCACCTCAACAATACGTTTCGACAACTGATTAGGGCATTTCGGCATATCTTTATGTCTTTGGTCTATACCATATTGTGGGGCAATTGTGAGAATGTTGGTCAACCAATCAGAAACCCTCAATTCACATTTTGGTTGACCTCTCATCAACTCATAAATAAGATACGAAACAATATCTGATTCAATGGCTTCCTTATTCTGAATCGAACGATTAGTTTCATACTCTTTTAGGAATTCATCTCCATAACCTCCAATTGCCTCGCCAATGACATAACCCCAACGGCAAAAATCAGCCATTCTTGGTAATTTTTCTAGTTTAATAGTTGGATAGAGTTTCATTGCCTTTGATAACACATCGAAAATTGCTCCTAATATGTATGGTCTGTCTGCCTCAAAAGACTGATATACTTCTCGTTGTTCTCTACGCTTGCTATCGGAAATTCTTTCCAATTCAAGAATAATAGAACGGTCAAGCAAATCCGACCTATTAGCAACATTATTTATGCCATTGATGGTCACACAACGTTTAAACTTGAAAATATAATCATCTGCATTTGTATGCAGTTTTCGGTCTTGAAACGAACCACCTGTAATCGCCCTGCATAAAATATTACTAATATTTTTGCTAATTTCTGAAACATTATCAAATGGTAAATAATAATGCCTTTGCAAAGAAACTTTTAATGAACGATCATCATTACTCAAATTCAATGTGTCTAATGCTGATGGGTCAATTAATCGTTTAATCAATTCACACGCTGTACTCTTCGCCGCACCTTTTTCTCCGTGAATGATTGTCATTACGTGTGGTATGTCTGGCACAAAGCAGGAGACTAACCAACAGAGAAACAATGTTTTGAATTTTACCACATTGATATATTCAAATATCTTGTTTATATCTCCACCTTGTTGCGGAATAACCTGTGGCACTTGATGTCCATATCGCATAAACAAAATAGGGGGCAAATTGACTATCTTCCATCCCTCTGATGTTATTTTAATGGCAGAATGTTGTTTGTCCGTCATATCGTACCAAAAAACATCTTCTGCTTTTGCGACACGATTATAGAGACTGATTGTTTGCTCTTTATCTCTTGCTTCAAAACTTAGTATCTCTAACGCTTGCAGAAGATTATCTCTTCTTATAGTCTTATGTATCTTCCTATAATACAACATCTGTGCCCACTGTTTAAATTCATCACTATTTACAGAAAACACTTCTCTGCGTCCTTTATGAAAATATGCTACATAAGGCTCACAACAATCATTTAAAAATAATTCAACATTTTCCGCTTTGATAAATTCTAACAACAATTCACTCTGTGTCATTTTATCTTCGCTAGTTCTATCTGTAGGTTTTGATACATATTCAGGAAGATGTTGTATCTCATCCATTGTGTGACCTTTTTGAAGCCAATCATATACATCTTCGGCTTCATCCAAGTCCGGCAATTCTTTTATAACTGCCCACGAAAGATGTTCCTTTAACATCCTTGCATATTTCATGCCCGGCTCATCATGGTCAGGAAGTATCACTACTTCTTTCCCCTCAAAATACTTGTAGTATTGTTCATTCCATTTCGAACCTGCACCACAATCAAGTGTAGTAGCAACATATCCTTTCTCTGTTACAATAGAAGCACATTTTTCTCCCTCTACAATATAGATTGTTTGTGCTTCCTTCAATAATGGAAGTTGAAAAGGAACTCGCTTGACTCCATCTAAATTCATTTGCCCATTCGGTTGCATGTACCAAAAATCTTTCTTCTTTTTCTTTTTATTTGGCAGGCTTTCGCTTGCATATTGAAGAAATTTTACATACAACACCTTGCCATCTTCATCACAATACTTGTACTCAATAGTTGGCTTTGACTTATTACTACTATTTTGCATTAAGTCCTGCGGGTCTCCCAAATATAAATCTTTCCTAGTAAGTCCTGCACGAGAAAGAATTTCATCTTTCTCGCACTTCGCAAAACATCCCACATGAGCCCAATTATTCTTAAATAAAATGTAACCACTCGGATGATGGTCGTCATGTGCAGGGCAAAGAAAAAGATATGCGTCTCTGCCACTTGATTTGACCCCATTCAAATGTGATAAGATTTCTTGTCTAGTCATTGGAAGCCTCCTCTCCGTCAAATCCAAAGATTGACATAAAATCTTCTTCGTTCCCTACGCCAAATATACTCGCTAATTCTTCATCAACGTCTATATCCACGTGAGGCGGCTTGTTTTCTTCCTTATAATAGGAAATGTTTGAAACACTTGTTGTTCTCAGTACATCTCCAAGAACACAACAAAGTATCTCGTTTGGTGTGAATTTTTTCACGTTTTCGTTTGTGTTTGCATTTCTCATTTTGTTACCTCCTTAAATTTTTTTCTTGCAGTCACAAACTCAACCTATTATAATAAAGTCGAAAGGACTGCATTTGAGAATTGCTTCCGAACACACGCTGTTTGAGTATGCCACTACTCAGACAGCATTTTTTTATGCACACGTATGTATGCGTTGCACGTGTATCTGTTCGTTGTACGCATATTATATGACCTATTCCAAAATAAAGCCAATAGCAGTTGTTATTAGTTTTTTAGTTAATTTCCCATCACAATAGTTGTAATTTTTATATTTTTTTGCTATTGTTTATATATACATCTGAAATCCATAGGAGGAAAAGCATACAATGGGAAAAAAAGACAATCTTTCGACATCAATGAGTGTGTTTTCAACAAATCTTCAAAAATTAAGAAAAGAAAGAAAAATGACACAAGAAGATTTTGCTGATGATATAAATGTATCAGTAACTAGCATTTCAGACTATGAAAATGGTAGGAAAGAGCCTGGATATTTGACTGTGCAGGCTATGGCTGAAGCATTCGAAGTGTCAATAGACGAATTGTGTGGAAATACTCCCCAAGTTCAATTTCAAAAGAAATTAGAAAAATCTTGCATTTATACCATATTGACCTTTTTAGAATACGTAAAACCACAAGTACATGTTACAGATAAAAAAATCACATTGACGATATCCTCTGACAACGATTGTCCTAACTACTCCTCTCGAGAAATTTTGAAATTTTTCGAAGAATATGAAATTATACAAAATTTTGCCAAGACTATAGCCAAGGAAGATATGGTTAAAACCCTCATGCAAAATTTAGAGAAAAAATATGACCACCTGCCGAGTTTTCCTACATACGACAAAATCTCAAACAAAAAGTAACATCTCACCATCTCCCCTCGACAATCTGTATGTACTTATAAATCGTTGGATAAGAAAAGGAACATAAACGAGAAAATTCACTCTTGTTTATGTTCCCACTTTTAAATTGAGGATAATATTTGTAAAAAATAGGTGGAATGTTATCAGCAGAGGTTATAGGTCTTCCAATAATTTTGCCCTTTGCCTTTGCGTTCTGCATTCCACTCTTGACACGCTGACTTGTAATGTTCCGTTCTAGTTCACTAAATACGCCCATCATTTTCAGCATACCCTCTGTCATAGGGTCAAGTTCTTTGCTACAATCCACAATTAAACTGCCAAGTATTAACCTGATCTTCTTTACTTTTGCAAATTCGACAATTTCGCACAGTTGCTTTGTACTTCGTGTAATTCTACTAACCTCTGTTGCTACAATAGTATCTCCCTCTTGTACAATGTTTAGAAGTTTTTGGAGTTCAGCACGATTTTCTTTCATTCCACTTTCATACTCTAAATAAATAGTAGTATCAGTAGCACCATGTTGTTTTAACTCCCTAATTTGTCTGCTAATATCTTGTAGTAATTCGTTTGTTGAACATCTTCCGTATCCGTAAATCATCTTTCTATACCTCTCTTATTTTTATGTGTGATTGCGTATTATAAGATATAAATGAAAAGATTAAAAGAGTTTCTTTTATAAAAAACCACCATAATCGAATATGACTATGGTGGTCTGTATGTACTTTACGGATATAAACGTAAAGAGATGTTTGTTTTTATATCGTTTTTTGAAGACGTTATTACTCTCGTTTCCATTGATAATATTTGTCTGACGGTGCACTTGCAGAACCCACTAGATTATTTATCGTCTCTAATAATAAGTCAGCAGCAACCTCTGGGTCTTGAAGTTTTTCTTCATCTACAATTGTCCATTCTCCAAAGTATTCTTCTCCCCAAATAACGCCGTACCATCTTCTAGTCCATCCAGTAATACATTCAAAGTAAACTTTCTCTAGCGGTGTTTTTCTTCCATATCCATCTATTTTAAATGCACTATTGGATATATATGTAACACCTTGTGGAATTGTTAGTTCTCGCAAAGATGTGCACCCCATAAATGTCATATCATTTATTTCAGTAACATTTTTTGGTAATACTATATTGGTTAATGAAAGGCAACCATAAAATGCTGATTCTCCTATATAGTTAACTGAATCAGGTATATTGACAAACGATAGGTATATACAATCCTTAAATCCATTATCCGCAATCTGTGTAACTTGTCTTCCATCATAGGTAGATGGAATCCAAACACTTTCAATACTATCTTGATAATCAGATTTTATCTTTACGCTAACTGTTTCATCTGATAGAACAGTAAACTCTAAAAATGGTGTTGAATCCACCTTATTAGCAAAAACATTACCCAAATTATCACTTGTTCCGTCCGTATATGTTACAACCAATTCTCCTTTGACAAGTTGCATACTTGCGATACCTCTACCATCTGCACCTTTTTCTCCAGTATCTCCTTTATCCCCCTTGTCGCCTTTATCTCCTTTGTCTCCTTTTTCGCCCTTGATATTGCCCAAATCACAAACAGAATTATCAGTCAACAAAATACTCAATTCTCCATCTGTTGAGAGAGTTACCGACTTGATTCCAACTCCATCATTGCCATCAACGCCGTCTTTTCCGTTTGTTCCATTAGTTCCAACTACCATTCCAAGATTTGCAGTTTGACCATTTGTATATGTAAGTACGAGTTCGCCATTTGGGTTGATTTCTGACTTTGTGATACCAATACCATCTTGACCTTTAATGTTACCAAGATTAAGAATAGTACCACTTGTGAGCGTCACTGTCAATGCTCCCTCGTCTGAAATTTCTACACTTTCAATACCAACACCATCTTTTCCGTTTGTGCCGACAACTTTTCCGAGATTGGTGCTTCCACCGGTTGAATATGTCAAAACAAGTTCGCCATCTGTATTGATTTCTGATTTCGTAATACCGATACCGTCTATACCCTTAATGTTCCCTAACGTGATTTTTGTACCATTTGTAAGTTCAACAGTCAGAATGCCTGCGTCTGAAATAGTAACATCAGCAATACCAACTCCATCCTTACCGTCAGTTCCGTTTGTACCGTCTTTACCATCTGCTCCGTCTTTTCCGTCTTGACCATCTACGCCATTCGCACCGTCTTTTCCGTTTGCTCCATCCTTGCCAACTACACAACCTAGATTGATTTCTGTTGTGTCTGAAAGAGTTAAAACAAGTTCTCCATCTGCATTGATGACAACTGTTGAGATACCTACGCCATCTTTACCGTCGGCTCCGTCAACTCCATCTTCTCCGTCTTGACCGTTAACGCCGTCTTTTCCGTCTTGACCATTCGTGCCATTTATACCATCACTTCCGACTACTTTACCTAAGTTATCAGATGTTCCATCCGAATAAGTAATAACGAGATTTCCATCGGTATCTATTTCGGATTTTGTTACTCCTACACCGTCTACGCCATCCTTTCCGTCACTTCCGTTCGTACCATCTTTTCCATCTTGACCGTTCTTGCCATTAGCACCATCTTTTCCGTTTGTTCCGTCAATTCCATCTTTTCCTACAACAGTACCTAGATTGACTTCTGTACCATTAGAATATGTGAGAACAAGTTCTCCATTGTCATTGATAGAAGTGGAAGATACACCCACTCCATCCTTGCCATCAACACCATCTTTTCCATTTGTACCGTCTTTACCGTTAGTTCCGTTTGTACCGACAACAATTCCCAAATCGGCAGAAGCTCCGTTAGAATAGTAAACAATCAATTTACCATCTGCATTTATCTCTGTTTTTGAAATACCTATGCCATCTTCTCCGTCTTGTCCGTCAGTACCGTCTTTTCCATCTGTTCCATTCACACCGTCTTTTCCGTTTTCTCCGACTACTTTGCCAAGAGTGACACTATTTCCATCCGAATAAGTAATTACCAACTTACCCTCGTCATTGATAGATGTTTCTGTTATTCCGATACCGTCTTGACCGTCCACACCATCCTTTCCGTCTGTGCCGTCAATCCCATTCTGACCGTCTGCTCCATCCTTGCCATCAGCACCTTTAATAGTACCTAAGTTTAATGTTGTACCACTTGTTAATGTAATTTCAAGTTTTCCATCAGTAGTTATAACAATATTTTCAATACCAACGCCATCTTGACCATCCTTACCATCTTGTCCGTCTTTTCCGTCGATTCCATCCTTACCGTTGACACCATCAATTCCGTCTTTTCCGTCAACTCCGTCTTTGCCATTAGCACCAACCACGATACCAAGATTATCAACTTTATTATTTGAATAAGTCAGCACAAGTTCGCCCTTGGAGTTGATTTCTGATTTCAAAACGCTGATACCGTCAATTCCGTCTTTACCGTCAACTCCATCTTTACCGTCAGCACCGTTCTTGCCATCAACACCGTCCTCGCCGCCAACCCCATCTTTGCCATCTGCTCCGATTACTTTTCCTACATTCGAGCGTTGACCATTAGTGTAATAAAGTACAAGTTGACCCTCTGAATTGATTTCTGCTCTTTCTACACCTATTCCGTCAGTACCGTCTTTTCCATCTTGACCGTCAACGCCATCTTTTCCATCAATTCCGTCTTTGCCATCCGTACCGTTCTGTCCGTTAGTACCGTCTTTTCCGTTTGCTCCAATTACTACCCCTAAATTAGAAGTGTTTCCGTTAGAGTATGTTAAAACAAGTTCGCCTTTTTCATTGATAACAGATGTGGTAATACTAATACCGTCTACACCGTCAGCACCATCAACGCCGTCTTTACCGTCTATTCCATTAGTACCATCCTTACCGTCAAGACCGTTCTTTCCGTCAATGCCATCTTTTCCGTTAATTCCGTCTTTACCATCTGCTCCGTCTTTGCCATCAATACCATTCTTGCCATCTGCACCAACAACTACTCCAAGATTTGCTTGTTGACCATTGGAATATGTAAGCACTAATTCGCCATTTGTATTGATTGCAGAATTGGTAACACCTACTCCATCTGTTCCATTCATGCCGACAACTTTATCAAGATTTACGCTCTGTCCATCTGAAAAGCAGATAATCAGTTGCCCTTTATCATTGATGAAAGCAGAAGTAATACCCACACCATCTTTGCCGTCTACTCCGTCTTTCCCATCAATTCCGTCTGTGCCTGCAACTCCATCTTTTCCGTCAGTACCATCCTTGCCGTCAAGACCGTCATTTCCGTTTGCACCGTCTTTTCCATCTTTGCCTACTGCGACACCGAGATTTAATGTTGTGTTGTCAGATAAAGTAATAATAAGTTCTCCATCTTTTGAGAAAGAAGCAGTTTTTATGCTTGCAGGATTGTTTTCACTCATAGCAGTAAGTGAAGCAGTCCATTCTTTTTCTGTGCCGGTATAACCGTTATCTACTGCAATTTCATATGCAGATTTACCTGCAAGAGATTGTAACCATTCTTCGACTGTTCCCTCATAACCATATTGTACTGCTAACTCATACGCAGACAGACCGTTTTTAATCTCATTATGAGCAGGTGTGCTACCTGTTAAATTGTGAATAAGTAATGCCACTACAACCGAAATAACTGTTGTTACTACAAACGTAAGAGCAACACGTAATTTGTTTTTTCTGATATCTTTCTTTGTGCTTTGTTCCATCTTCTCAGTTCTCCTTCTTTTTTGCTGACTTTCGTATAAGTTCGTACAAATCTACGCACATAATATTTATGTAATTCTACTGCATTTTGCAGTATTTGTCAAACAATCATATTTCATTGTTTATAATGAAATGTAGTATGCAAATATAACAACTCTGCAACAAAATGAGGTGAAAGATGTACCCACGAATTAGAGAGTTACGGGAAGACAAGGGCATAACCCAAAAGAGGATGGCACTTACGCTAAATTGCTCCCAACAAGTGTATAGTAATTATGAATTAGGTCAAAGGGATATTCCCACGGACATCTTGATAAAACTTGCACAGTTCCATGAAGTGACAACAGATTATATTCTAGGATTGAAGAATGAGCCAAAGTAGACTTTTTATTACTCAATGTTTATTTGGTTCATTTTTTGTTTTTCGCCATAGTGGAAAGATTATACCTTTTATACGATAAAACTTCAATTTGAAAGGATTTGAAAGTTACACAAGTAAAAAATAACTTTTTAACCCCTAGAAACCTTTAATATTATTGAAGAACATTAAAAAGGAGAATTTTATCATGGTAAAAGCAATCACATCTTCAAAAGAAACAAAGGCAAAAAGTTTTATTGCTACCCCATCCAACCCTCAATACAAGCGTTACTTTACGCCTGAGGAAGTTGTAGAGTTGTTGCAAGAGATTGATGAACTTCAAGGACTGCACATCTTCTTCCAAAGAGTATCTGACAGCAGTATTGAATTTACTGTTGGAGATAATGTCTACGAAACTAGCAATTCTGAAAAAAAAGAGTAAACGCTTCTTTGTTTCACAGACCCAAACTACCACCGAATTTAACGGTGGTTTTTTTATAGATTTCATCATACATCTATAAAGATAGTTTGGTCTGCTGTTCTTCAAATACGCATTTCCGTGTATCACTATGTATATTTTTACCTTAAATATCGTTAAGAAGGAAAAGAAAGGAATAATCTATCATGAAACGAGTAATCAAAGCGTCGCTCAAAACACCAAATATGCAATATCCACAACAGCCATCTCTCGACAGCTTTATATGTACTTTTACAATCAGAGAATTTTTAGATATAGCAAAAGCAATTAGAACAGGAAAAGGATTTGAATGTGTCTTTGAGTCAACATTAGATGACTATGGAGAAGTCATTATTGGCAGAACTCCATCTCATGACAAAGCAAATCAATACGAAAAAAAGTAAACTTTTATCAACATACAAAAACATCCTACATCTATTTCATCAATAGATATGGGATGTCTTTTATTTTTATACTATTATCTTCTTGCCTACTGTATTGAGGTGATTAAACAATTTATATAGTCTTGGTGCTATACTTTCATTTCCCAATAAAACTTATACTCTGCCAAAAGTGTAATACATGTACACAAAACCCAAATAACCCCGATTTCATCGTCGCTACTTGCTTTATTTTGCTCATATAGTATTTTAGTCCAATCTATACTTAAATATCGCTCTTTTGCAGTGCCTAATACACTCCCAAATTGATTTTGTATTTTAACAGCTTTTTCTATATTAATCTCTGTTATATACATAAATAATTGTCTTAATTTTTCCCAATAGTTTAACCCGTCATCAAAATAATCAAAACTATGTAATGCGTTAGCTATAGCATATTCCATGTTATTGCGAATTTTATCCTTTATATTAAACTCAATCAACAACTTAGCTATGTGTACTTTCAAACTTTTTTTCTCTCTAACAGAGAAAATATCATATACAAGTTTGTCTACTTGCTTCTGATTAATATTCTCTATATTCTCACTCAAATATTTTGACAAATGGTCATACGCCTTAAAATATTTGCTTATAATTGAATCGTGTTCTACTATTTGTTTATATTCTTTTCCCGGCCTACACTTTACTGAAATAGTTCTATTAAGATATCCTGCATCCGGAATCGAAATCAAGTGTTTAAAAGCTTCAATCATGGGATAACTAATATATAAAATTCCATCATCAATAATACTATTAAAATGCTTCTGCATTCGTTGAATTTTATCATCTGAAAACCATGTGTCATGATGTTCATAATCGAACATCAAAATAATATTGGTGAAGTTCTTTTTAACCAATTGGGGTTCTATATTATGACGCCTACTTATCAACATGGGAATATCGATTTCTAGATCATTCTCAAACCAGTTCTCCTCATACTCCTTCTCTATATCATAATACAAGTCATAAATATCAGCTGAATATACATGTATGTTTTCATCAGATATTAAAACTTCAGGAAAGCAAGCTAATAAAATCTTCAATAATATTTTCTTTTCATGTTCACCCTCAACTACAACTAACGTTTGATTCCTTTGTTCACTTTGTAGAAAATCATAATCATTCATATTGCTCGAATTCACCACCAATGTATAACTTTTCTAAATTATGTCCTTCTCGCAACTCTCTTTCTGTCGCTTCACACAATGGTGTCAGTCTACCATCTCGTGAAAGAATAAACAAACAGTCTGGTCTCATTAAATGATTACTCATCAAATTAGTATTATGCGTAGTCAACACCACTTGGGTTTCGGGATATTTTACCTTAAAATACTTTACCAATCGCTCTGCCATATCATAGTGATAAAACGCATCAAATTCATCCATATAAATAAAAGAAGGGGTTCTATTAGAAACCACATATCGCATATAAAAATTTGCTAATGACAATGTACCACTTGAGGCATTTCTATAAAATGGAATGGCATTTTTGTGTTTAAAGAAAAGTTCGAAATGTCCTTCGGCAGATTTGAGAGCCTCTAACTGGCACTCTATACCCATCACATTCAAAAATTCTTCAAAATGTTTAAGATTGTTATCCTCCCCTAAATAATCAGTAAATGATGTTGTCATTCTTGAGCCTCTTACAAAATTCAGTTGTTGTGTGACGCTATAAAAACGCATTCTTTTAACATATTCCTCCAACTTATATAAAACTGAATCAGATACAATCGCTCCATTAGTTAAAAGATATCTTAAAAATGGTACTTGCTCTCTTTCATCCTCTTCAATGTCTAGCTCATCGTTCTTACTTTTAATTATTCCTAGATACTTATCAATCTGTATGGTTTGAGCCTCTATTTTTTCCAAATCAATAACACCAAACATTCCTTGTTCAAAGTTTATTTCATAAATAAGCTCGTTGTTCACAAATAGAGTCTCATAAGCCAAATCATCATCTTGATTTCTTTGATATAAATAAATAATGTTTGAATCATCAAATTGAAATTCATATTTAAATGTAACAACTTTTTGGTCCGAATCTGCATTAACAATTCTGTCTTTATTAAAATTATACAAGCGAACTCCACCTATAATAACATCTACGATATCACCTATTGCTTTTCCTAAATTTGTCTTTCCAGTAGCATTTCGCCCATAAATGATGCTCTTCCCTATAGTGTTTTCCATTATACAGTCGGTATTAAACTTATATCCAGCTACTTTATCTAAATCCAAAATCAACTCATTTTTAAAGTTTTTATAATTTTTAACTACAAATTTTTTTAACATCATTATACCTCCTTAACGTAATTATACCCTCTTTTTGTACAAATTACAAGTGTTGTCGTAAAAAAATTACGGTTCTAGTTTTTGTTTTTATAGTATCTGCTCTTTAGAAATTAGTATACTACATATACGTCATTTATCTCTTACTTATGCCTTCATGCGCTAATGAATATTATAATATAACGATTACACACTAATCTCTATTGTTCTAGTCATGTGTATATGTCATAATGCATACGCAAAAATATTTTATGAATATTGCTCTTTATTGTCGTTATCTTATTAATGATTATGAATATTTTTACGTAATAAGACATCCTCCATCTATCTCATCAACAGGTATAGGATGTCATTTTATTTACGCCATTTGTACGCCATTTTAACATTCACATATATAAACATATATTGAGTTTTATACACTTTGAAATTTCATCAATCCATTGTAATATGGACTTTTGTAGAGATATATCGAGGTTATATCGACTTATATGAAATCGGCAAATATATTACAATTCCTAATTTCATTTGTTATTCCTCGCTTTTCCTTATTCTCTATCTCATATTCCATCTCTGGTTTCCATCAGGATAATATACCCCTCCGGAAATGTAATCTGGACTTCTTTTTTTTGTATTTTGTTGCTGACGCAAAGACTGTCATATGGCATCAGCGTATGGTTTTCAAGAGGATATTTTGCACCCTTCATCGAAAATCCCGGCACTGCTCCGCCAAGTGGAAACACAGAAAAAAAATCACCAAAGGCTTCTTTCTTTGATAGGATAACTTTCTTCTCCACCAGTGAAATCCGATTGTGTGAATCTAGAATATATGCTTTCATCCCTGCATCGTGGGCAATTTTAAGCGTTTGAATATTGGCCAACACGTGGTCTAATCGTGTACCTGTCGCTCCCAAAATCCAAAGTTCCTTTACTCCCAGACGAATGGACAGCCTCACGGCAATCTCTGTGTCAGAAGCATCTTTGACCGGATCAAACTGGTGAATTGGAATCTCAGTCTCGCTACGATAATACTCAACCAGCTCCGGCACCACACTATCAAAATCTCCAACAATGTGAGTAGGCATAATCTTATTCTGGTATAAAAATGAAATTCCCTTATCCACACCTATTATAATATCCGGATTATGTTTTTGTAATTGTTCTAATGCGAAGCTCTCCTCAATAGAACCTCCACTTACTATCACGCCCACTATACTATTCATATTTCTTCAACAATTCCAACATCTCTCTCGTATTTTTTGCTGCATCTCCCTTGAACACAGCGGAACCTGCAACAATGATATTAGCACCGGCCTTTATTACATCTTCAATATTATTCATTCCAATGCCGCCATCCACTTGAATATCTACGGAAAGACCCCTCTCCTTAATCATAGATTTCAACTCACGAATCTTATCCAGACTGGTAGGAATAAAGGATTGTCCTCCAAATCCCGGATGCACGGACATAATCAGTACCATGTCCACCTTATTAAGATATTCTTCCAGAGAAGCCACCGGTGTATCCGGGCAAATAGAAATACCTACTTTCATATTGTGTTCTCTGATTTTTGCAATGGTTGCATTCACATCTTCACATGCTTCTAAATGAATGGTAATAAGGTCTGCTCCTGCCTTTTTAAATGCTTCCACGTAACGGATTGGTTCCGTAATCATGAGGTGCGCATCACATATCATGTTTGTTGCTGGTCTTATGGATGCCAATACTGGAATTCCAAATGAGATGTTTGGTACAAAAATGCCGTCCATCACATCAAAGTGCAGATACTTGGCGCCATTTTCTTCAATGGTGCGAATCTCTTTCCCCAATTCTTTAAAATCAGCTGATAAGATAGATGGTGCTAAAATCATCATCGTTAATATCTCCTTTTATCTTTTAACTCTTGGTACATTTCTAAATAGTTTTGATAACGAATGGGATGAACCTTTCCTTCCTCCAAAGCCTGCTTTACCCTGCAACCCGGCTCATGAATATGAGCACATCCTAAAAATTTACATTGTCCTTCATAGGCTTCAAATTCCCTAAAATAGTATTTCAACTCTTCTTTTTCAAATTCGTTGGTATACAGTGAACTGAATCCCGGCGTATCCATAATGTAAGTATTCTCTTCCACCCAGATTAATTCAGAATGCCTTGTGGTATGTTTGCCGCGCTCAATCTTCTCACTGATGCTTCCTGTCTCCATATTGGCATCCGGCTGAAAAATGTTAATAAGAGAAGATTTTCCTACTCCGGATGGGCCTGCAATTGCAGTCGTCTTTCCTTTGAGCAACGCTTTCAACTGTTCCACATTTTCTTCTTCCAAAGCACTGGTAAATACCATTTGATACCCACAAGTCTCGTATATCTCTTTCAATTCCTGTATCTCCGGTTCGGTAGCAATATCCTTTTTGTTAAAACAGAGAATTACGGGAATGTCTTTGCTCTCCATCATAATCAGGAAACGGTCTAACAAATTGAAATGTGGTTTTGGTTTCGTGACTGCAAATACCACAAGGGCCTGGTCAATATTGGCCACTGCAGGACGAATTAACTCATTCTTTCGCTCCAGTATTTTTACAATGTTACCTTTTTTTTCAGTTTCATCTAAAATATCAATCTCTACCATGTCTCCAACGAGAGGTTTTAATTTTTCTTTTCGAAAAATCCCCTTCGCCTTACATTCATAAAGACCGGATTCTACTACGTGAACGTAGTAGAATCCGGCAATTCCTTTTACAATCTTTCCTTGCATAGATTACATCCTATTATTATGGTTCGCCTGCATTTTGATCAGTATTTCCTCCATCCGGAGTCGGCTCTGTAACAGGTTTTTCCGGCCCTGTACTGACAACCACCACAACCGTGCTACCTCTTTCCGCTTCCACACCTTCTCCGTCTACGTGAATGACATATCCATCTGCATACGTATTATCTGTCTGATATGTTGCTTCGACCACAAAGCCTTTATTCTGCAATGTAGCTTTTACGCTATTAAATGATTTTCCTTTCAATCCAGTAGGAATCTTCACCATTTCTTTTGGTTCTTCCCCTTTACTTACCACATATTCAACAGTAGAACCCTTCGCCACTTCATCACCATAATCTGTCTCCTGTCGGATGACAAGGCCAGCCTCTTTGCTGCTGTACTCCTCTGTTACACTTCCAACAAGACCCAAATCAGTCAATGTTTTCTCTGCATCTTCTTTTGTCTTGTTCAAAAGATCAGGCACTTTGATCATCTCGATACCGGAACTTACATAGATGGTAATCTCACTTTCCTTGGTAATCCAACTTCCTTCTTCCGGGTCTGTTCTGGTTACTTCGTCTTCCTCAATTTCATCATGTGGTTCTTCTTCCATCTTAATATTTTTCTTGTTAAATCCAAGGTCAATCAGAGCATCACGGGCATCCACATAATTCTTTCCTTCTAATTTTGGAACTTCAACCAATTTACCGGTGCTGACTACAACCTGAACAAAGGCACCCTCCGGCATCTTTGCCCCTGCTTGTGTTCTTTGGCTATCAATATGTCCTTTTTCTTGAGTCTTGGATTCCTTACGTGCTACCACCTTCAGACGAAGTCCTACTTTTTCGCAGGCTTCTTCTGCTTCTTCTTCTGTCTTACCAACTAAATCCGGAGCCTCAATTCTCTCATTTTCTGTCTCTGTCTGGCTATCATTTGGTCCAACAGAGAAGATACCTGCTGCTTTTCCAATTACAAATATAAGGATAAAGATGAAAATAACCGTTACAACAATGGTAAGGATTTTCATAATCTTAGCCATCTTTGGATCGATTTCCTTCTTCCCTGCAGCCTCTTTTCGTCTGCGACGTCTTTCTTCGTAATCGTCATCATCGTCGTAAGAATATTCATCATCATACTCTTCTTCATCTTCATAAGCTGCTGCCTTTTGAATTCGGCTAAGCTCCTCTGGTGTAATCATCCTTGTGTCGGCTGCACTTGTAAGCGGTGCTATCACAACAAAGTCACCATCTGGTTCTGCCAGGGAACGTCTCAAGTCTTTTGCTAATAACGCAACATCCGCATATCTTCTATCCGGGCTCTTTTGTGTACATTTGAGAATAATCTGTTCTAAACTGTATGGCATCTCCGGAACAATCTCCGAAGGTTCCACAATGTCTTCCTGCAAATGTTTTAATGCAATGGAAACCGTTGAATCTCCATCAAATGGAAGTTCGCCGGTAATCATCTCATACATGGTAATACCCAGTGAATAAATATCACTTTTGGCATCGCTGAACCCGCCTCTCGCCTGTTCTGGTGAGGTGTAGTGTACAGAACCCATCACATTGGTACTGATAGTATTTGATGAGGTT
Source organism: Faecalimonas sp. (assembly GCA_045545895.1). Lineage (GTDB taxonomy): Bacteria > Bacillota > Clostridia > Lachnospirales > Lachnospiraceae > Faecalimonas. The sequence continues at coordinate 13,011 of JAZQBW010000112.1, read as the reverse complement.
GCTTTGGCAATACCAAAATCTGTCACCTTTACTTTTCCATCCTTGGAAATAATAATGTTCTGTGGTTTAATGTCACGATGGACGATGTTATGGCTATGAGCCATCTCAATAGCAGAACATACTTGAACAGCAATGCTGGTAACTTCTTTTGCTGTAAGGCGACCCTTTTTCTGGATGTAATCTTTCAAAGTGATTCCTTCTACCAATTCCATCACTATGTAGTAAAGTCCACGGTCCTCACCAACATCATATACATTTACAATATTCGGATGAGAAAGTCCTGCTGCCGACTGAGCTTCTGTGCGGAACTTCTTCACAAAGGTCTCGTCTTCTCTGAATTCACGCTTTAATACTTTGATTGCAACATATCGATTCAACTTACGGTCAATTGCTTTGTACACGTCAGCCATACCGCCGGTACCGATTCTTCCCATAATTTCATATCTGCCGCTAATCATAACTCCTTCTCTGATCATACATTCACCTCTCCCGCAAATGGTTCTGCTAGAATGACTCCGATATTGTCATTCCCTCCATTGTCATTTGCTCTCTCTACTAATCTTTCTACTGCTTCCACGATATCTCGTGAACTTTTCACAATCGCGAGCATTTCCTCGTCTTCTACCATATTACTCAGGCCATCTGTACACATTAAAATGATGTCCCCTTTTTTTAGGCGATATTCAAAAAAGTCAACTTCTACTTTTTCTCGTGCACCAACTGCTCTTGTGATAATATTCTTGTCTGGATGATGCTTCGCTTCCTCTGCATCAATGCCGCCCAGACGAACCATCTCTTGCACAAACGAGTGATCTTTTGACAACTGCTTAATCGTATCATGCAACAAATAAAGCCGACTGTCGCCAACATTTGCAAAATACAAGGTATGCTCTATCACCGTTGCCACTACAAGTGTGGTGCCCATCCCTTCCAGTCGGGCATCTTGCCGGGCTGCTTCTATCAGTTTTTGATTTGCAGATTGGATCGCTTTTCGAATCATCGCTTCCGGTCCATCCTCAGTACTACTTGCCAAGTCCTCTTTCAGAGTCTCCACCGCATAACGGGATGCAAAATCTCCTGCTCGGTGTCCACCCATGCCATCCGCGACAATCAAAAGATTCGGAAGATTACCAAGTGGTTCATTGGACACGAATATGTAATCCTGATTCACTTCCCGTTTCCTTCCGACATCTATCATTGAAAACGTCTTCATATAGTTCTCCTTTTAGTTTGTCTCCACATAACGTCGTCTTAACTGTCCACAGGCTCCGTCAATATCTGAGCCCATTTCTCTTCTTATAGTAACATTTATTCCGCTTTTTTCAAGTTTATTTTTGAAATTCTCAGCACTTTTTTTACTCGGTTTCTCAAAATTTCTCTCTTTAATTGGGTTCACTGGGATTAGGTTCAAATGACAATTCCTATGTTTTAGAATCCCAATCAGTTCATTGGCATCTTCCTCAGTATCATTGACCCCATGCACCAAGCTATACTCAAAGGTAATTCTTCTCCCTGTTTTTTCAAAATAATAGTCACATGCCTCAAGCACTTCTGTAAGTTCATACTTATTTGCAATGGGCATCAAAGTCTTTCTTTTCTCTTGGTTGGAACCATGTAGCGAAAGTGCTAGGGTAATCTGAAGATTTTCCTCTGCCAGCCTCTTCATATTCGGCACAATACCACAGGTGGAAACTGTAATATTCCGCTGACTAATGTTTAATCCATACTCATCCGTCAAGATATGTATGAATTTCACGAAATTCTCGTAATTGTCCATTGGTTCACCAGTTCCCATGACAACCACATTGGAAACTCGTTCTCCCGAAATTTTCTGAATTTGATAAATCTGTCCCAGCATTTCAGATGCTTTCAAGTTTCTTTCCAAACCACCAATGGTAGATGCACAGAACCTGCAGCCCATCCTACAGCCCACCTGAGAAGAAATACACACAGAATTCCCGTGCTTATATTTCATGAGCACACTTTCCACCACATGTCCGTCCTGCAATTGGAACAAAAACTTATTAGTTCCATCCTGCTTAGAAATCTGGCGCTCCAGCATTTTTACCGTTGGAATCTCGTACTGAGCTTCCAATTTTTCCCGGAGTGACTTTGATAAGTTTGTCATTTCCTCAAAAGAGTCCACTAGTTTCACATGAAGCCATTCGTAAATCTGTTTTGCGCGAAATGCCTTTTCACCAATGCTTTCTATTTCTTTTTTCAATTCATCCAGCGTATAAGACCTGATATCATTTTTATCCATATCTACTTAACAACTTATCCTCTCAAAGATTTATCTTATCTATGGCTTTTCTTTCTAAATTTTGCGATAAAAAATCCATCGCTTTCATGTACCCCCGGCAATAGCTGTAGGTAACCTTTTTCTTGTACACTTGATTTCAATTCCTCACAGAGAAACTCCTCTATTGGGACTAACTCAAACTGAGGGTACTCCTTTAAAAACCAGTGTACATTTTCCATATTCTCACCTGCATGAATGGTACAAGTACTGTATATGAGTGTTCCATCTGCTTTTACATATGCCTGCACCTTTGACAAAATCTGTCGTTGCAGTTTCACCAACTCGCTTTGAGTTTCCTTCGTCATCTTATATTTCAAATCGGTTTTCTTACCGATTACGCCAAGACCGGAACATGGCAAGTCTGCGATTACAATGTCTGCTTTTTCTATTGAATCCTCATTTAAAACAGTTGCATCCCATTTTACTGCTTCCATATTCGTTGCACCTGATCGTAGAATGTTTTCCTGTATCAGATTCACTTTATAATCCGTCAAATCCCTGGCCTGCACATGGCCTGTTCCATGCAGCAGTTCTGCCATATGAAGGGCTTTTCCCCCCGGAGCAGCACATACATCGATAATATTGTCTCCTTCTTTTGGATTTGCAATATGTGCCACCAACATCGAACTAATATCCTGTACATAAAATGCACCGCTTTGGAAGCTTACCAAATCTGCCAAGTAATCGTAAGAAGATATCCGAAGTGCATATGGAAGATACGGATGGTTTTCCACGTGTACGCCTTCTTTTTCCAAAGATGCCCTTAGTTCTTCTTTTGACATTACATTCAAATTACAGCGGATTGTAGTTGGTTTTTCTTTCAAGAAATCCTCTAGCATTATTTCCACTGTTTCTTTATCATAACATGCCAGCCACTGCTCTAAAATCCATGTAGGCATGGAATACTGAATCGACAAGAAACTCACATCATCTGTTTTATCCGGATATGTAACATTGTCCAAATTGCGGGCAATATTTCTGAGCACGCCGTTTACAAAACCTTTTAACGTATGAAACCCTTTTTTCGTCGCCAGTTTCACTGCTTCGTTGCAAACTGCAGAATCCGGCACCGAGTCCATATATTTCAGTTGATACACTGCACTTCGCATGATGCAGCGTATCACTGGTTTCATTTTATTTACCTTCACCTTCGAAAATTGATTGATAATGTAATCAATTTCAATCATATGTTCCAAGGTACCTTCTGTCACTCTGGTAATAAATGCACGCTCTTTCTTGTCTAAATACTGATATTTATTCAGCACATTTTGAAGAGCCACATGGCTGTACTCTCCGTCACGAGTGACAGAAAGTAAAATTCCAAGTATCAATTCTCTAGTCACGGCGTCTTCGTCCTCCCGTCAGGATAATGAGTCTTAGTAACTGTAAAATGGAAGAAGCTGCCCCTGCTACGTAGGTTAAAGCCGCTGCACTTAACACCTTTTTCGCCGCAACAATTTCTTCGCCAAACATAATTCCTCTATCTGCAAGTACACGAATTGCTCTTTTGGACGCATTAAATTCCACAGGCAATGTCACTATTTGAAACAACACCGCTAAAGAAAATGCGATGATTCCTGCTTGCAAAAGAAGCCATGAAGATTCACTGTTAATTAAAAGTCCAATTAAAATAAGCGGCCATGCAATTTTTGCTCCAAAATTTGCAACCGGAACCAACACACTTCGAAATTTAAGTGGCCCATATCCTTTTGCATGTTGGATTGCATGCCCACATTCGTGTGCAGCAACTCCTACTGCCGCAACAGACGTCTGTCCGTAAACTGAATCTGACAAACGAAGCACCTTGCTTCTTGGGTCATAGTGATCCGTCAGATTGCCTCTCACATGCTCAATACGCACATCATAAATACCGGCACCGTGAAGCACCTGCTCTGCTGCCTGGGCACCTGTCATACCTCTACTGTTTCGCATTTGTGAATATTTGTGAAAAGTACTTTTGACCCTGGCTGATGCCAGTAGGCTAAGTACCACACCAATCAGAACTAAAAAATAAGTTGGATCATAAAACATAAAAAACGGCATCCTGTACCCTCCTAACTAATATGTCCTATTTTCACAGTTTCATTGAAACTGCCAAATATGGAAACATCACACTCGCTTCAGCGTCTCTCCTGCCTTCACCTGGTATCCACGCAGAAATGCTCCTGCATCCATTCTCTTTTTCCCCGGAATTTGAAGTTCGCATACCTTCAGGAGACCTTCTCCTGTCTGCACGTAAAATGCGTCCTTTTCCACTTTCACAATGGTTCCCGGCTTCGCTTCTTCCATTTCCAAATCAATATCCCATACTTCCGCATCCCAAATCTTCATGACTTTTTCATTCCAATTGGTGTACGCACTTGGCCACGGGGTAAGTCCACGAATCAAACGCTCGATTTCAATTGCTGATTGATTCCAATCAATGTTTCCTAATTGTTTGTCTAACATTTTTGCATAAGCGGTTGTGGTTTCTCCCTGCGGAATCGGAGTCACGGTTTTATTCCGCAATGCTTCCAATGTTTCCACGCAAAGTTTCGCACCTGCTACCGCCAATTTATCGAAGAGACTTCCACCTGTTTCCTTCGGCTCAATAGAAATCTCAATCTTTAGAAGCATATCTCCGGTGTCTAATCCTTCATTCATTTGCATAGTGGTAACACCTGTGACTTCTTCCCCATCAATAATTGCCCATTGAATCGGTGCAGAACCGCGATATTTTGGAAGCAAAGAGGCGTGTACATTCACGCATCCATAAGTGCACATTTCCAGAATCTCTTTTGGCAAAATCTGTCCGAATGCGACTACTACCATAATATCTGCATTATATTTGAGGAGCTCCTCGATGCATGCTTCTTCCCGAACTTTTCTCGGTTGAAATACCGGGATATCATGTTTTAATGCACACTCCTTGACCGGAGTAAACTGCATCTCTTTTCCTCTTCCCTTTGGTTTGTCCGGTTGTGTCACTGCAAGCACCACTTCATGTCCTGCTTCTATCAATGCTTCCAATGTTCCAACGGCAAAATCTGGAGTCCCCATAAAAATAATTTTCATCGATACTCCTCCTTATTCTTCCTCAAATTCTTCCTCTTCATACGTTACGTCATGAAGTTCTCCCTCTACTTTTTCTACATATAAATGGCCGTCCAAATGGTCAATTTCGTGGCAAAATGCTCTTGCAAGAAGTTCTTCTCCTTCAAAAAACACTTCATTCAACTCTGTATCCTGTGCTTTTACCTTTACATAATATGGACGAGTTACACAGCCTGCTTTTCCCGGCACACTAAGACAACCTTCATCTCCTGTCTGTTCTCCGGAAGTTTCCACAATCTCAGGATTGATAAGTACAATTGGTCCTTCCCCTACATCAATTACTACAATACGCTTTAAAATTCCAACCTGAGGTGCTGCAAGACCAACGCCACCTGTCTCATACATGGTATCCAACATATCCTCAATTAGGGCCAGTGTTCTCGGTGTAACCTCTTTTACCACTTTACTTACCTTTGTTAAAACTTCGTCTCCCATTTCTCTAATCTGTCTAAGTGCCATTTTTTTAGTCTCCTTTTTCTTTTAGAATATTCGCATTGGATTAAAATCAAACTGAATCCACATATCATGAAATCCCGGATTGATTTCAATATATTTTTCTAATTTATCTTTTAAATCTATGAGCACATCATATTCCTCATGTTTTAAATATATCACCTTTCGATATACATCATTCACTTTTCCCACACTTGGACTGGTTGGTCCTATGATGCGTACCTCATTACGATTGACACGTTCTGCGTAACTCTTGATATAAGAACTTGCAGTTTCCAGTAACTTTTCTTCCTTCCCGGATATCAAGATTGCCAAAAGCTGTTCCACCGGTGGATATCCCATTACATCTCGATAAGAAATCTCCGCCTGGTAAAAACTTTCATAGTCCTGATTTGCCGCTGTTTCAATGCTGTAATGCTCCGGGCTATAGGTTTGAATCACAACCTCACCTTTCTCACTGCCTCGACCGGCACGTCCTGCTGCCTGTGTAAGCAGTTGGAATGTCCTCTCACCCGCTCGGTAATCATCTGCATACAGTGACATATCTGCTGCCAGTATTCCTACCAGAGTCACATTCGGAAAATCATGTCCTTTCACAATCATCTGTGTTCCCACAAGAATGTCTGCTTCTTCACTTGCAAACTGTTCCAAAATCTTCTCATGACCATCTTTTTCTTTTGTCGTATCCATATCCATACGAAGAACTCTTGCAGACGGAAAGTCTTTCCGAATCAAATCCTCAATCTGCTGTGTTCCCACACGGAATCCACCGATGTGTTTTGAACCACATTCCGGACAAATAGCCAATTCCTGCTCCTCGTGTCCGCAATAATGACACACCAGCTTCCCTCCCTTATGGGAAGTCAATGAAACATCGCAATGTGGACATTTTACTACATGTCCGCAGCTTCTGCAAGAAATGAAGCCTGCGTAACCTCTGCGGTTGATAAAAAGCATGATTTGCTGCTTCTTTTTTAGTCTATCTTCGATTAATTCGTGTAATTTTTCACTGATAATGGAACGATTACCGGACTTCAATTCCTCTCGCAGGTCCACCACATGTACTTCCGGAAGACTTTGCTTCTGGGACCTGTTTTTTAGCGTAAGAAGTTCGTATTGTTCCGCCTGGCTTCTGTAAAATGCTTCCAACGACGGTGTTGCTGAGCCAAGAACCACACTTGCTCCTTCCAGTTTTGCTCTTGCAATGGCAGTCTCTCTTGCATGATATCTCGGTATTTGCTCACTCTTATAAGTTGGCTCATGCTCCTCATCTATTACAATTAATCCCAAGTTTGGAAATGGAGTAAATAGCGCTGAACGTGGTCCAATCATTACATCAATATTCCCAGCTTTCGCACGCATCATCTGATCGTACCGCTCTCCATTTGACATTCTGGAATTCAAAATAGAGATACGGTCTCCAAACCGTTTATAAAACCTCATAACCGTCTGATAAGTAAGTGCAATTTCCGGTATGAGTACGATGGCCTGTTTTCCATCACGGATGACGCGGGCAATCATCTCCATATAGACTTCTGTCTTGCCACTTCCAGTCACTCCATATAACAAATAGGTTTTACGTAAACCCTTCAAATAATCTTCCCTAAAAACATCAATCGCATGCTGCTGTTCTTCCGTGTATGCAATTTCCTGCCAACTTTGTTCTCTTTGCTTAATTGGATTGCGAAATACCTGCTCCGACTCAATCCGAAGCACGCCCTGTCCTTCTAATGCAGTCAAAACTGCTCTTGTTACGTTCAGCTTTTTAATGACAAACTCATACTCCAACACTTCATTGTCTAAAAGCGCTGCAAGAACACGGGCTCTTGCCTTTTGATTCTTTTTATTTAAATATTCCTGAAGTTTTTCTGTGCCTTCCTTTTCATCTAATAAAAGGCGTACATAACGCTTTACTTTTGCATTTTCTTCTTTCTTAATCGGAAGAACGGTTTTCAGTGCCTGAATCATGGTTCCGCCATAATGCTCTTTCATCCATGCAGCCAATGCCACCATTTTCCCTTCAATCGCAACCTTCTTCTCGGCAATTTGAAGGATTTCTTTCACTTTCGTACAATCGTACTCACAAGTTTCCGAAATATCCACAACATATCCATTGGTCTCACGGTTGCCTTTTCCAAATGGAACAATCACCTCCAGGCCGACTTTAAGCACCCCTTCTAATTCGGAAGGGATGCTATACTCGAATACTTTATCCAGTTTTTCATGTGTAATATCTACAATTACTTTTGCGTACATGACGACTGCTCCTACCAGTTACGATTTATTATGCTCTGATTAAGTTCTCTCTCTTGCTCTCGCTCACCACCTCAGCAATCAGAACCCTCTCATCCATGTCATATTTGACACCTTTGATTTCCTGATAATCTTCATGGCCTTTTCCTGCCAACACAATTACGTCGCCCACCTCAGCTTCGTCAATTGCATAGCGAATCGCTTCTTTTCTATCAATAATCTCTACATACTTTCCAGTTGTCTTACCAATGCCAAGTTTAATGTCATTCATAATCTCCTGTGGCTCTTCAAAACGCGGATTATCAGATGTAATAATGGTAAGGTCTGCAAGATTACCGGACACTTCTCCCATCTCATAACGTCTTGATTTTGCACGGTTCCCGCCACATCCAAACAGACACACCAAACGTTTTGGATTGTATTCCTTTAAGGTAGTAAGCAAACTTTCCAAACTCATGGCATTGTGGGCATAATCGATCATCAATGTGAAATCATTCGATACTTTCACCATCTCAATACGACCTTTTACCTTTGCTACTTTCAGTGCTGCCTGAATCTTTTCCACCGGCACATCAAAATGTCTGCACACCGCAATGGCTGTCAGCGAGTTGTAAACACTGAATTTCCCCGGAATGTCGATTTCCACATCAAAGTTCATAAGTCCCGACACTTTGTAGGCCACACCTAAATGTCCCGGTGTAGATACCAATTTGGTGTCATTTGCACGAAGGTCTGCTTTTTCAGAGAAACCAAATGTCTCTACCTTGCAAGTTGCTTCTTTGAACACACCTTCAAAATGTTCGTCATCCACATTTGCAATTCCGATTTTACATTGTTTGAAAAGCAACCCTTTGCAACGTTTATAATCTTCAAAATCCTTATGTTCATTCGGCCCAATATGGTCCTCACCTAAGTTTGTAAAAATACCGATTTCAAATGGAATTCCTGCCGTTCTATGAAGCATGAGCCCTTGAGAAGAAACCTCCATGACAACTGCATCACATCCCGCATCTACCATTTTTCTGAAATACTCGTGAATGGTAAATGACTCTGGAGTGGTGTTCTTTGCAGGAATCACTTCGTCACCAATGATAGCTTCAATGGTTCCGATAAGTCCAACCTTATGACCCACTCCCTCTAAAATAGATTTCACCATGTAGGTTGTGGTTGTTTTCCCCTTAGTCCCTGTAATACCGATAACTTTTAATTCATCCGCCGGATAGCCAAAATATGCTGCCGATGTAAGTGCCAATGCATATCTTGTATCCTCCACCTTAATAACCGTCACATGTGTCGGTGCTTCTACTTCTTTCTCTACAATAACTGCAATGGCGCCTTTTTCGACTACATCTGATACAAAATCGTGGCCATCTACCACTGCACCACTGATGCAAACGAATACACTGCCATCTGTTACCTTTCTCGAATCGTTTACTAATTCCGTAATTTCTATGTCATCTTTCCCTTGTAAAACTTCGTATGTGAGACGTTCTAATAGTTTGGTTAATTTCATGATTTGTCGTCCTCCTATTTGTTCCCATAGTTATTTTGATTATAGCACAAGTTGGATATGATTGCAAAAAATAGAGGGGTCTGAAACTCACTTTTTCAGACTCCCTCTTACAATTGCTCCCTCACCATATTTCTTCCGTATCTGGTCCAGAAGCTTATCTAATCTCTCCTGTTTCTCATTCTTCCCAATTTCCTGCTTTTCCATATTCTGATTCAACATGCTTTCCAAATCAAAAATACTCATCTGCTCCGGTTCAGTCTCATCTACCAACTTGGAAGTGCGTATTCCAAGAAGCCTAATTGGCTCACCATTCCAGAGTTCGTGAAACAGGTCACACGCAGTTTCGTAAATCATCTTATCTGCATTTGTCGCTCTCTGCAATTGCTTCTGATGAGACACACTTTGAAATGTGCTGTATTTAATTTCCACACTCACCATCTTGGCTTTGAGTTCTTCTTTCCGCAATCGCCCTCCCACAGTTTCAGAAAGCCACAAAAGAACTTTTCTCGCCTCTTCTTCCTCAGTCACATCCTTCGGAAGTGTTGTAGAATTGCCAATCCCTTTATTTTCCACACGCTCCCGAATCACTTTGCCACCTGCATTGCCATTTGCAAATTCCCACAAGGTTCTGCCATGACTTTTCAAATGCAGTTCTAGTAAATCCGGATCTGTTTTTGCCAATTCTCCGATGGTTCGAATTTCCAATTTATGTAATACTTCCACGCTGGATCTCCCTGCCATATAAAGTTCGGATACTGGAAGCGGCCACATTTTCGCCGGGATTTCTTCCGGAAATAATGTATGCACCTTGTTAGGTTTTTCAAAATCCGATGCCATCTTTGCAAGCAAATGATTGACCGAAATTCCAACATTGACTGTAAAACCAAACTCTTTGTAGACTGCATCTTTGATTTCAAATGCTGCTGTAACAGGGGATGCATATCTATGGGCAATTCCTGTAAAATTCATATAGCACTCGTCCACACTTACCTGTTCAATCTCATCCGTGTAGTTTTCTCGCAAAAACTGCATAAGTCTTTTACTGTACTCCGTGTACATCTTGTGATTCGGCGGTGCCATAACAAGATTTGGACATTTGCGGAAGGCATTTGCCACCGGTTCCCCCGTCACAATCCCATACTTTTTTGCCGAAACAGATTTAGCAAGGACCACGCCGTGCCTGGACTCCTGATTGCCTCCGATAATAGAAGGAATCGTACGCAAATCTTCTTCTGCGCCATTTTTCAATTGTTCTACTGCTGTCCAGCTTAAAAAAGCCGAGTTGACATCTATGTGGAAGATGATTTGTTGCACGCTGATTCCTCCTTCTTTCTTTGATATTCTTATTGTAACAAAAAAAATTTGTTTAGGAAACGTCTTTTGAACGCTTTTCTTTTAGGGCAACCACATTTTCATTCACTCTCTGCTTACTGAGTGGGTACACAAACATAAGGGTAAGTCCTACTGCCATATACAGAATTCCCGGATACAGTGTGGCAACATTATAGATACCATCCACCACTTCCTTGGTCTGAACTTGCACGCTCTCATCAAATCCTGTCATTGCAAGTGCAAATCCTCCCAAACCACCTGCGGCAGCCTGACCCACCTTTCTTGCAAAAGAATAGATTGCATAAATGGTGCCATCTTCTCTCTTCCCAGTCTTTACTTCCTGGTCATCAATCACATCTGTAATAAAGGACCAAATCACCAGATTAAAAAAACCGAATCCAATATACCCAAGTGTAGATATGATAATAAATAGCCACATAGATTCCACATGCATAAAATATAACAGGAGGGAAGCAGCACCAGCAATGAAACAGCCAACTGCGCTAGCTTCCTTTTTCCCAAAAGTTCTAGTAATCGGCAACACAAATGGAGCAATGAAAAGGGAAGGTACAATTCCAATTGCGGTCATCACAGACAGACCTGTCTTATTCTTAAAATAGTCAATAAACACATATTGATTAATGGACTGGGTTAAAAGAGACGCTAGTAATAAGAGAATCGCCGCCAGAATAATCCCAAGAAGCGCCCTGTCCTTCACCAATCGTCCTAGTGTTTTTGTGATTCCTGTGTTCTCGCGTACTGTGTCTTTTCTTTCCACCCCCACATGAACACGCTCTGTGGTAAGCACATAACAAATCCAATAACAAATAATAGATGCTACGGAGAAAATACCTGCAATCAATGTCATTCTTCCACCTTCCACAATTTGATTGCCATTTGCATCAGTGGAATATACCAATAAAGGAGCAACCACGCCAATTACAAGAGATGCAAGTGCCGCGCCAATACTACGAAAGGTGGACAACGCAGCCCTATCTTCCGCATCTTCGCTAATCACAGATGCCATAGAACCATAGGGAATATTCACTGCTGTATAACATATGCTGCCCCATAATATATACGTAGCATACATATATACTACCTTTACTGTCATAGATGCTCCTGCAAGCCCAGACTGATACATTAGAAAACTAGCCAAAGCTACAGGTCCACTGGCCCATCGAATCCAGGGTTTAAATCTTCCGGTTTTTCCCGATCGCATCTTGTCTATGATACGTCCCATTGTAATATCCGTAAATGCATCTACAAGACGGGCCACCACAAACAAAATTCCTACCCATTCTGCCGGGATTCCCAATACTTTTGTATAAAATACCATTAAAAAGAGGCTGGCAAAGACAAAGGTGAAGTCATTGCCGAAATCTCCGAACATATAACCCACTTTATCTCTCCAGCCAAATGGTCTTACTTTATTTTCTGTATTCATATTTTCTCTCCTTGCACAAACATTTGTCTAACACTTTTGTAATTAGTCTGTGCAAAAAAAGAATTTATATAACTATTTATGTGATTTTCTTTCCAAATGGAAGTTTGCGTATCACATACACAGATGCAAACGAAAGGAAAGTAATCAAAACCACCAACAAAGGAATTACAGCATAAGCGGAATAAGCATCCGCTTTGAAGTGAATCTTATACCAATCCAAAAACATAATGTGGATTAGATATATTCCAAAAGAGCATACACTACATAGGTCAATCCATGTTTTGCTCTTCTCACTGAAACTTACCTTTCCATTTCCAAGTCGCATAATCAGTGCAAAAAATGACACCGCACTTACAATTATAATCGGATTACCATACTCCAGGACCCGTTCAAAATGGTCTTTCGTAGTCACTGTTACAAGCGCTGTCAAAACAGCATTTAATAAACTGCTTCCGAAATATAGGAATAACAAATGCGCATTTTTCAGTTTGATTTTATCCACATATTTTGAAAGAAAATAACCTAAAAACAAATAATAAATATAACTGCGGTCTCCCAAAATTGGCAAGTCATAATATAAATCCAATTTAAAATATGGCATCACATGAACGACCAAAA